>CAMPBP010000099.1 GCA_946639085.1 uncultured Lachnospiraceae bacterium | reverse complement strand
AATCTTGAACAGCTCGGTATCGTAAGGTGATTTATGAGTGATATCAGAAACATAAATTGGTATCCGGGACATATGAACAAGGCTAAGAAGCAGATGATTGCGGATCTTAATCTTGTTGAACTTATCATCGAGATAGTGGACGCCAGATGTCCTCTTTCTTCGAGAAATCCCGATATCGATAAAATGTGTAAAAATAAATACAGAATGGTTCTTTTAAACAAGGCCGATCTTGCCGATAAAAATATAGGGAACGAATGGAAAAAATACTTCGAAGATAAAGGTATATCGGTCCTTTTCCTTAACAGCAAGAATAAAGAAGGTCTTCGAAACGTTCTTCCGAAGGTGAAAGAACTTTGTGCAGAAAAGATCGAAAGAAATCTTAAACGTGGCATAATGAATCAGCCCATAAGAGCCATGGTAGTCGGTATTCCGAATGTGGGAAAATCGACTTTTATCAATGCGTTTTGCGGCAGAAACATTGCAAAGACCGGAGATAAGCCGGGAGTTACGAAAGGAAAACAGTGGATCAAGGTAAATTCCGACCTGGAACTTCTGGATACTCCGGGAATATTGTGGCCCAAGTTTGAAGATCAGAATGTGGGTTTAAGACTTGCACTGATCGGTTCGATAAACGACAACATTCTGATACCCGAAGAACTGGCGGGATCGCTTCTTAATTACTTTAAGAAAGAATATCCCGATATTTTGAAGAAGTTCTCCATAGACGATGAACTGTTTGAAACCGATATTTCGGAAATGCAGTTTGTGACATATGAATCTTTGATGCTCGATAAGGTTGCCGCTTTTTACAATTGTCTTAAAAAAGGCGGTTCTTACGATATCGTAAGGGCATCTGCGAGACTGCTTGATGATTTCAGGGGCGGAAAACTCGGAAAAATCACACTGGAAAGACCATAATGAAGGAGTCGATATTATATTATGAACGATAAGTTAAGAGAAGCACTCAGTACAAGCATTTATTTTCTGGTTGTAATTGTCATTACGCTTCTTATCATCAAATTTGTTGGCCAGAAGACCGTTGTATACGGTGATTCGATGAACAATACTTTGTTTGACGGCAATCATCTTATTCTAAACAAGATATCATACAGATTTCATGAGCCGGAAAGATTTGATATAGTTGTATTTCCTTTCAGAGACGGTTCGGGCAAGAATTATGTTAAAAGAGTTATAGGTTTACCCGGTGAAACCGTACAGCTTACAGAAGCCGGTGAGATACTTATAGACGGTGAAGTACTCGAAGAAAACTACGGTCGTGAAGTAATTAAGAAGTTTGGAAGTCTTCTTGAACCCATGACTTTGGGCGACGATGAATATTTTGTTATGGGTGACAACAGAAACGATTCCGAAGACAGCCGATTTTCCGTGGGTCCCGTTCACAG
Organism: uncultured Lachnospiraceae bacterium; assembly: GCA_946639085.1. Taxonomy (GTDB): domain Bacteria; phylum Bacillota; class Clostridia; order Lachnospirales; family Lachnospiraceae; genus UBA1258. The sequence continues at coordinate 4,400 of CAMPBP010000099.1, read as the reverse complement.
AAACGAGATAATCGGTAAAGTATGGGTTAGGATATATCCTTTAAAACAGTTTGGGGTAGTTAAATAATGACTATCGGTGAAATAAAGAAACAATTTGACGACACTCCCCTTGATAAGATGGAGCTGTTTGTAGCAGATCATAAAGATGATGATCGTCCGGGAGTACAAAATCTCGTAGCAAAAGCCTTTAAGAAGATCGAAGATCTCAAAAAGGAGATTGAGCGTACCGAAAAACTCAAGGAATTCGAGCATAAATACGAATCGTTGGGATATATATGCGGTATTGACGAAGTCGGAAGAGGCCCTCTTGCGGGCCCTGTTGTTGCGGGTGCGGTTATATTGCCCAAAGACAGTAAGATACTGTATCTAAACGATTCCAAGCAGTTAAGCGAAAAGAAACGTGAAGAACTATATGACGTTATCATGAAGGAAGCCGTTGCGACAGGACTTGGATATATAGGACCCGAGAGAATTGATGAGATCAATATCTTAAATGCCACTTATGAGGCAATGAGGCAGGCTATAGGCAATCTTAAGGTTAAACCCGATGTTTTGTTAAACGACGCCGTTACCATACCAGAAGTGGATATTAAACAGGTCGCTATCATTAAAGGAGATGCCAGAAGCGTTTCAATCGCAGCCGCAAGCATCATTGCCAAGGTTACAAGGGACCGTCTTATGGTGGAATATGATGCTATGTACCCCGAATACGGTTTTAAAGATAACAAAGGGTACGGCAGCGCAAAGCATATTGAAGCGTTAAAGAAATATGGCAAAACTCCGATACACAGAAATACTTTTATAAAGAATTTTATTTAAACAAAACTGTTATATCTTTAAATGCGAGGGCGATATGGCACTGATACCGAGCATATTTTCACAGTTTACACCAACCGATATCAATCAAAACCAGACAACAGCGACCGATGCCTCTGTTGCGGCTTCTGATGCGACCAAGCAGGCCGTTATCGAGATGATCGATAATCTGAGCGTCGGAGATACGATACTCGGAAAAGTGACAGCCCAGACCGATAAATCAATTTCGATTCTTACTCAGAGCGGAGTTACAATAAACGCTCAAAATTCCTCATCCGTAAATTTTGAAAAAGGATCTCTCATTCTTTTTGAGATTCAGAAAGTTTCGGGACGTGACATTTCGATACGTCCTTTGTATCAGAATACAAATCTTCAGAATACGGCTCAGTCCGCACTTAAACAGGCAGGACTTCCCATAAACGAGCGTTCTTTGGAGATGACCGCAAGAAATATGGAATACGGTAATCCCATCGACCGCAATTCTCTTATTGAGGCGTACAGGGACGTTGCGCTGTTTCCCGAGGCAAGCGTTAAATCCATTGTCGATCTTAAACAGATGGATATTCCGATAAACGATGCCAACCTTTCTCAATACAAAGCATATATGAATATGGAAAATTCGGTATCCGAGGCATTTACCAGGATTTCCGATTCTTTGGTTGAAGATGTGATAAAAGGGCTTAACGTTTCTGATGAAAGCGCTAAACAGCTTGGGCTTGAAGTACTTAAAAATCCTATGCTTGAAGCTCTTTCAAACCTTACCGACAGTTTGTCGGAAGTCCTTTCAGGAAGTGCAAAAACAGACATCTCAAATGAGATAAATGCTTTGTTAAATGATGCAAAAGAGCTTAATATTTCCCTTAACGATACGGAAAAGCTTCTTTCTTCTTTGGATAACGGTAAAGGGGCGGTGGTTGATGCTTTGAAGGCTTTTGTAAGCGATATTTCCGCTGAGAGAAGTTTTCTTCCCGCAGAACCCCCTCAATCCGAGGAGACATCGGAAATGGCGGGAACACAGAAAGTTATTGTTGACGGTAAAGAACAGGAAGTACCGGTTAATAAAGAAAATGTAACGAACAATAAGAACGACAGTCTGCCGTTAAACGAAAACACAACAGAGACGGTTTCGAGAGACGTTTTGGCCGACATAAGCAAGCTGTTTGAGAAAGACAGCGTTAAAGAACTGTTCAACAAAGCTTTTTCTTCAAACTGGTCTTTGGATGTGGAGGAATTGAAAGACAAAGCCGAAGTTAAACAGCTTTACGAAAAACTCTTCAGTGACACGAAAAATCTTTTAAATGCAATAAACGAAAGCACCGAGAAATTTACGGGCGCCAAAGAAGGAATCAATAACTTAAGGGAAAACATAGAATTCATGAATGATTTAAATCACTATGTCCCTTATATTCAGATACCTTTTCATAACGACGAGAACAGTGCAAATTCGGAACTGTATGTATTTAAGAACAAGAAAAATCTTGCGGCTTCGGACGGAGAACTTTCTGCGTTTATTCATCTTGATATGGCAAATCTCGGTCCGACGGACGTGCTTGTTAAGATGAGAGATATGCATATAACCACCAATTTTACGATGAAGGATGAAGATACACTTATTTTTATCGAGCATCATCTTGATTATCTTGATAAAAGATTAAACGAAAAGGGTTATTCCTTTGAAGCCAGCGTTAGTACGAAAAAGGATGAGGTTTCGCCTATAATGCGTATGCTTGAAGATAACGAAAGACACCTTCTTTTCTCGGATACGTCATTCGATGCGAGGGTATAGGTCTTAATATGGAATATGATAACAACAAGAAAAAGCCTGCAAAACAGGCCATAGCGCTGGAATACAATCCCGAAGACATAGCGCCCAGAGTCCTGGCTACCGGTCAGGGATTGATCGCGGAGAAGATCATCGAAAAAGCGAGTGAGGAAAACATTCCGATCCATAAGGATGAACAGCTTGCCAAGACGTTGTCAAAACTGGAGGTCGGAGATGCAATTCCCCCGGAACTTTATGAAGTAGTTGCGGAAATATTGGTGTTTGTGGATGCAATGGACAAGATAAAGGGTAAAATGGACAGGAAGGGTTAATGGATACACATAATAAGGGTAATGCAGGGGAAGATCTTGCGGTCAGATTTTTGAATGAAAGCGGCTATGAAGTCATAGTGCGTAATTACAGGCTGCGGGACTGCGAGATTGATATAGTGTTTAAAGACGGTATCAATGTTGGTTGCGGGGTAAAAGAGTATATCGTTTTTGCCGAAGTTAAATATCGTGAGTCTCATTTGTCGGGGTATGGTTTTGAAGCCGTTACAAAGAACAAGATGAGCAGGATATGTAAGGCGGCGAAGCATTTTCTTTATACCAATCGGTATCCCGATGACACTCCGGTCAGATTTGATGTTATTTCCATCGAAAAAGAAGAAATCCGGCATATTATCAACGCTTTTGAGTGTTAAATCCGCCAAATTTAAAAAAACCTTAAAGAATTATGACAATCGGTTTAAAAGTTTAATGATATCGTTTGTTATGTATTATGTGAATTTAGTTTTTTGAAAGGAAAACATACAATTTATGGCTAAAATTCTTGTTTGCGACGACGACCGTGAAATAGTTGATGCTATTGAGATCTATCTTTTACAGGAAGGTTTTGAAGTTATCAAAGCATTTGACGGTATCGAGGCCATCGAGGCTTTGAAATCAAACGATGTACAGCTTCTGATAATTGACGTGATGATGCCCCGAATGGACGGTATCCACGCCATTTTGAAGATCAGAGAATCATCCAGCATTCCGATAATAATTCTTTCTGCCAAAACTGAAGATCCCGATAAGATTCTGGGACTTAACATCGGTGCGGATGATTATCTTCCCAAGCCTTTTAATCCGCTTGAACTCGTTGCGAGAGTAAAAAGCCAGCTTAGAAGATATACAAAGCTTGGAAATATTCCGCAGGATTCCATGGAAGTTTATCAGGTCGGCGGTCTTGTAATCCATGACGATACGAAAGAGGTATTTGTAGACGATGAGCCCGTTAAACTTACACCCATCGAATATAACATTCTTCTTTTGCTTGTGAAGAATCAGGGAAGAGTATTCTCCATCGATCAGATTTATGAAAAGATCTGGAACGAGCAGGCTATCGGTGCTGACAATACCGTTGCCGTTCATATCAGACACATTCGTGAAAAAATTGAGATTAATCCGAGAGAGCCCAGATATCTTAAAGTTGTTTGGGGTGTCGGATATAAGGTTGATAAGATCTGATGCTTAAAAGATTCAATTTCAAAAAATACTTTTTTATCATATTACAGGCGTTGTCCGCAGTGCTGACAGTCGCCTGTATATGCATATATAACTATTATTCAACTGCCTATACGCGTTTTGGTGATGACTATGAGAAAGTCCAGATATCTCTTGACGAGTACAGGCTTGATTATTATGACTCCGAAGTACATACGACCAATATGTTCAATACCGTTTCGGAGGTGCTTCGTTACAGCGTTATAAGGCATCAACTTGAAACTGACGGAGAATACGATCCCGATAAGATCATCTTTATCGGAAAATACGCTCAC
>CAMPBP010000098.1 GCA_946639085.1 uncultured Lachnospiraceae bacterium | reverse complement strand
AAGATACTTATAAAGTACTTTATGAACGGTCTTATGAAGAGCAATGTTAAGCCCGGCGATTTCTTTATAGCCGTTCCCACCGATATTACCGAAGTTGAAAAACGTGCTTTCTACGATCTCATCAAAGAATCCGAAGTAAAAGCCAGAAGAATCATGGTTGTTGAAAAGGCTTTGGCAAACGGTCTCGGAATGGACATTGACGTGAAGAACGCACAGGGTGTTCTTATCGTCGACGTAGGATACAATACAACGGATATTTCAATCGTATCTCTCGGCGGTATCGTAATAAGCAAGATGATAAAGTGTGGCGGTCTTACGTTTGATGAAACGATTAAGAACGTTATAAGAAACGAACTTTGTTTGTATATCGGCGGAAAATCCGCGGAAAACGTTAAAATGATGCTTCGCGACATCGAAACCCAGCACGCGGATGCGGTAGTTTACGGTCGTGATATCGTTACCGGACTTCCCGTGGAACGTATCATTCCCACAAAGAGCATCGATACGGCTTTACTTGATAACTTCAATACTATTGTTGACAATATCAAGATCGTTCTTGAGAGAACGCCTCCGGAACTATCTGCGGACATTTACAGAAACGGTATATACTTAACCGGTGGCGGCAGCCTTGTAAACAATCTTGCCAAAACGATTGAAAAGGAGACCGGCCTTAAGGTTAATCATGCCGAAGATCCGCTTTTAAGCGTTGCCGAAGGTCTTTCAAGAGTCATTAACAATGAGAATTTCGCTTCGGTAGCATATTCCATAGAAGGAATGGGTAAATGAGTCCTATAATAAAACCCCAAAGGGAGAAATTTACCCTACCCGGTAAATATCTCCTTTTTATTTTGACAATCATATGCTGCATTCTGATGGTGTTAACTTTCACCACGGAAGTGTTCAATAAACCCCTCAATTACATAGTGGGTTATATTATTGTGCCTTATCAGAAGGGTATATCCGCAATCGGAAGCTATCTTTCCGACAAAAAGGAATCCCTCGTAAATGTTTACGATCTTATTAACGAGAACGAAGAACTCAAAAACAGAATCGCCGAACTTGAAGATGAAAACACGAAACTTGTTCAGGACAAATATGAGCTGGATTCTTTAAAAGAACTTTACGAACTGGATATGCAGTATGAATCTTATGATAAGATTGGTGCCAAGATCATATACAAGGACGCCGGAAACTGGTTTTCGACCTTCATTGTGGATAAAGGATATAAAGACGGTATCAAGCCGGATATGAACGTAATATGCGGAAACGGTCTCGTTGGAAGAATATCTGTTGTAGGTCCGAATTGGAGTCGTATCACTTCCATTATCTCAGACAATTCCAATGTCAGCGCAACCGTTTTAAAATCCCAAGATAATATAATTGTCACCGGGAATCTTGAAACGATCGAATCCAACAGCATCCCTTTTTCTCAACTTCTCGACGAAGAAGATAAGGTAAAAGAAGGAGATAAGATTGTTACCAGTTCAATAAGTGACAAATATCTTCCCGGCATACTGATCGGATATGTGCAGACAATAACAAACGATCCAAACAATCTTACCAAATCGGGAACAATACTCCCGGCCGTAGATTTTAAGCATATTGATAACGTTCTTATAATAACCCAGTTAAAGCAGAACGTTTCAGCGGAAGAAATGAAAGCAGGCTTTAATACGCTTACTTTCTCGGAAGAAGCCGTTAATGAAGCCGAAAAGAACAAAGACGATGAGGGAAAATGATCATGAAAAGATTTCTTGTCACCGTTTTTTTGATAATAACATTGTTCGTTCTTCAGGGAACGTTGTTTAAAGAGATCAATTTTGCCGATACCGTACCTAACCTTTTGCTTATCTTAACGGTTTCTCTCGGACTTATGAGAGGTGATAAGGAAGGTATGCTAATCGGTTTTTTCTCAGGACTTATCCTTGACATATTCTCAGGTCAGACAGTGGGGCTTTATGCTTTGATCTTAATGTATATAGGTTATCTTAACGGCGGTTTTTCAAAGATATTCTTTCCCGAAGATGTTAAACTTCCGATGATAATGATCATTGTAAGTGACTTTATTTACGGATTTTGCATTTATGTCATTTTATTCCTGTTACGCGGCAAAACTGATTTTGCGTTCTATCTTAAACAGGTAATAATTCCCGAAGGTATCTATACCATCGTTGTTACGATCCTTTTGTATCCGCTCATTATGCGAATAAATAAATTGCTTGAAAAAGACGAGATGAGAAAGGCACGTAAGTTTGTTTCATAAGCAGAAAGAATTTTTGATCAGTTTAATAACTTCCAGAGTGTTGTATCTTCTTGTGATCTTTATCGCATTGGCCTGTGTGCTCATTCACAGAGTATTTGTTTTACAAATAGTCGAAGGCGAAAATTATCTCAACAGTTTTGAACTTAAGACCAAGAAGGAAAGAAGCATAGACGCCGCAAGAGGTAATATATATGACCGAAACGGCGTTCTTTTGGCGTATAACAAACTTGCATATTGTGTAAAGATAGAAGACGTTTTTGAATCCGGTAAAAAGAAAAATGACAACTTAAACAACACTATCTTAAGAACGATTGCAATCATAGAAGAGAACAACGATAAACTCTCCACCGAATTCAACATAACGGTAGACGATTACAACAAATATCAATACACGGTTACAGGATCGAGACTTTCACGATTTAAAGCCGATGTCTACGGAGTAAAACTCGTAGACGAAATGACATACGCACAGTCATCCTCGACAGCGGAAGAGATGATGGAATACCTGGCGGGGGAAGAAAGATTTAACGTCAATGCCCTGGGGCTGGACAAAAAAACCACTTTAAAGATTGTTGCGATAAGATATGCTTTAAGTTTAAATTCTTATCAGAAATACATTGCCACAACAATTTCGACAAACGTGTCACCAAAAACCGTTGCAATAATAATGGAGAACTCCGACGTACTTCAAGGTGTATCCATTGCAGAAGATACCATAAGAGTTTATCCCACCGCACAATATACTTCTCAAATAATCGGATATACCGGAAAAGTTTCTTCCGAAGAACTTGAAGAATTGCAGAAAACCGATGAAACATATGCCGCTTCGGATATCGTCGGCAAAGTCGGAATTGAAGCAAGTCAAGAGAGTATCCTTCACGGAAAAAAAGGTTCCGAAACTGTTTTTGTAGATACAATGGGTAAAGTTATCTCTATAGAAGATCACGTTGATCCCAATTCCGGCAACGACCTTTATCTTACGATCGATTCAAACCTGCAGGAAGCCGTATATCATATTCTGGAGCAAAAACTTGCCGGTCTGATACTCAAAAAGATCATTAACACAAAGGAGTATATTCCTGCAGAAAATGCGACAACGGCGGATATCATGATCCCTATTTACAACGTATATATATCTCTTTTTGACAACGGTGTCATAGATATAAACCATTTATATTCCGACGAAGCAACCGAAGATGAGAAGACTGCATATACAGCCTTTACATCAAAAAAGAATGATGTGTTGGAAAGACTCCACAATGAATTGACCGATAAGAATACGGCTTACAAAAAATTAAGCGTTGAGTGGCAGGTATATGAAAACTTTGTGGAAGACATTCTTCTCAATGAAGGAATACTTGTTGACGATCTTATAGACAGCTCCGATGAGGTATACAGATCATGGGCTATAGATGAAGTAATATCTCTTGGTGAATATATCAAATATGCGATATCTCAAAACTGGATAGATACTTCCATACTTAATCTCGAAGATCCTTATTCGGAATCCGAAGAAATCTTTTCGAAAATACTTGAAATAGTTGATGAAAGACTTGCTCACAATGAAGCATTTGACAAGATAGTATACAAATATGTGGTAAAAGAAGACAGGATCAAGCCTCGTGTAATTTGCAACATTCTGATAGATCAGGGCATAGTCGAACTCTCAGAGGATTACCTGAATGCCTGGTATGCGGGCCGCATTACGCCTTACACTTTTATGATCGACAGAATAACCAACCTTGAGATCACACCGGCTCAGCTGGCACTGGACCCCTATTCCGCATCCTGTGTAATCACCGATGTGAATAACGGTGATGTTCTTGCGATAGTATCATATCCCAGCTATGATAACAATTATCTTGCAAACGGAGCCGATTCGGCATATTTGAAGAAGATAAATGCCGATCATTCAACTCCGCTTATCAATTACGCAACTCAACAACGTACGGCACCGGGATCGACTTATAAAATGGTTGTTGCTACCGCAGGTCTTATGGAGGGTGTTATTACAACAAATACGCTTATAACATGCCTTGGTTCGTTTACTGAAATAACCGATACGCATAACTGTTGGATCTACCCCGGAAGACACGGTGCATTAAACCTTTCAACGGCCATACAAAAGTCATGTAACTATTATTTCTACACGGTAGGATACAGACTCTCCATGGACGAAAACAATAATTACAATTCCGACCTCGGTCTTGAAAAACTTGCAAAATATGCCAATATGTACGGGCTCGGAGATAAGAGCGGAGTTGAGATAGAAGAGTCGGCACCGCAGATTTCCAATAAATATTCGGTTCCTTCCGCTATCGGACAGGGAACGAACAACTACACAACAGTCGGTCTTGCAAGATATGTTACCGCCGTTGCCAACAGCGGAACGGTATACAATTTAACGTTATTGGACAAATCTACCGATTCTGAGGGAAATCTCATCGAAGATTTCAGTGCTTCGATATATAACAGGATTGAAATGGACGATTCCTATTGGAGAGCGATTCATCAGGGAATGAGAAGAGTGGTGGAAGACCGTTCTTACATGAAGGAATTACCTATAGAAGTGGCCGGTAAAACAGGTACCGCCCAGCAGTCAAGAGCCAGAGCCGACCATGGTCTGTTTGTTTGCTATGCTCCATACGAACAGCCCAAGATTGCTATGGCAATAAGAATCGCAAACGGTTATTCATCCGAATATTGTGTGGATACATCCAAAGATATCATCAACTATTACTTCAATATCGATGAACATGAAGAAATCGTAACCGGTACGGCTGCGGAAATCTCCGCTACAGGCCGTTCGGGAGACTAAACCATATAAGTGAGGATACATATGAATTCAAACGTTATCATCAAAAGCTTGCAAAACGGAATAAGGATCATTCTCTCTCCCGACTGTCCTTTTGACGAGATCACAAAAGAAGTTGCCGAAAAATTCAAAGAATCATCAAAATTCTTTAAAGGCGGTAAGATATGTGTTTCTTTTTCGGGAAGAACTTTAAACGAACTCGAAGAGAATATGCTGATCGATCTTATAGAAGTAAACGGACAGCTTACGATCCTTTACGTAATATCCGAAGCAGAAGGAGAAAACACAGCGATTGCCAAGGCATTAAGCAAACTTAAGATCGACGATGAAGATACAAAAGGTTTCGGCACCGTATACAAAGGAGACATACACAACGGAGAACATCTCAAATTTGACTGCGGAGTTGTGGTACTCGGTGAAATACAGCCCGGAGGTCTTATTTCCGCCAAAGGAAACGTTATCGTTCTCGGGGGCCTTTACGGAAGCATAAACATTGAAACAAATAAAGAGAATGAAGTATATTTCATTTCAGCTCTTGAATTTGCTCCCGAAAGAATAAGAATAGACGATGCCAGATACTATTCAAAGGACAAACCGAAGTGGTCGATCAGGCCCAAATATCATGCAAAGATTGCTTATTATAAAGACGGAGAGATCACTGTCAAAGAAATTTCTCCCATGAACTTAAAGGAAATAGCGGATATTTCACATGTTTAAAGATCTTCACATACGTGACTACGAT
>CAMPBP010000097.1 GCA_946639085.1 uncultured Lachnospiraceae bacterium | reverse complement strand
AACGATGTCGCCGCGGTAAATCAGAAATTCGAGTTCTGGAATATAGAATGCAATACATATGAATCGATAACCTGCGTTGTTGAATAAAGGATACCGCTGTCTCTCGTGATCTGATAAAAAAGACCTGTGTCGGATCGCATTACGTTACCTACCGACAAAAGGAGCATTACCGTGATCATGGGGACCATGCTCGGAAGTGTGATATGTAATATCCTCTTCCATCTGCCTGCTCCGTCGATCTCCGCTGCCTCGTACAGTTCGGAATCGATTCCGGCAAGAACCGACATATAAAGCACCGAACCGTAACCGGTATCTTTCCATATCTTGGCGATCGTAAGTATATACGGCCATAGACTTGCGGTTGAATAAAATCTTGTCGACATACCGAAAGTATTGTTAAGGATACCGGTGTCAGTGCTTATGAATGCGTAAACTATGAACTGAACGGCAGCATATGATATAAACACCGGAACGATCATGATGGTCTGCATCACTTTCGCCATTTTTCTAAAGAACAGCTGGTCGATAGCGATCGCGAGAACAACATTCAAAAACGTTCCGATAGAAGTAAATACAAGGTAATAAAGCACCGTGTTTCTGGTTATCGTAATGAATGTACTTTTGGAAGCAAGCAAGAACTTAAAGTTATCAAGTCCGCACCAGGGACTTCCCCATATTCCTTTCGAATAATCGAAAGTTTTGAATGCCATAACAAGGCCTGCCATGGGGACGTACATAATAAAAAACAACACTAAAAAAACAGGGAGCGCAAAAACAACATACGGCCAATGTTTTATAGTGTTTTTCCAGAAATCTTTCATTCGATACCTCTCAGCGGCATAGCTACTTAATCGTTTTCGTAGGTTTAGAATACTTCATTTTTTGTTCTAACGCAATACTTTTTTTACATTGGCATGGATAATAATTACATTTTTGTGGAAAATTTATATTTTTTCTTGTGCATTTTTGTTAAAAATAACATATAAAAATTTTATTAGCTCCAAAAACCCCAAAATTGCGCCACTTAAACGTTTTTTCTCGTTTTTCTTGTAGCAGGAAGAAAATCTTGCTATAGTTAAATCATGAGGCGAAATGATTTATTTATACTTAAAAAAATCGATGACGATATTTTCCTCATTCCCACGGGACAGGCTGCTTCGGATATGAGAAAACCCCTTATGATAAACGAGCGCGGGGAATTTATCTGGAAAACACTTGCCACGGATATGAAACGCGAGCATCTCATCAGACTCGTGCTGGAGCATTATATGCCCGAAAGAGACCGGGCAGAAGCCGTTTCTCAGGATGTTTTCGCTTTCACCTCAAAGCTCATGGCTCTCGGAATGATCATTTCGGACGATGTTCCCGTAGGCAAAGACGCTTTCATAAATACCGACATCGTGATCTCGGGGGTTAAACTTCGCATTAAAACCGAAGAAGACATACTTTTCGAAAAGCTCGTGCCCTTTAAAGGCGAGTTCGAAACACCCGACATCATAGTTCGTTTCAGGATCGGACTTCCTTCATATACGGAAAACGGAAATGTCATTTTACGAAACAAAGACGTGACCGTGCTTGATGCGGAAAACGAGTACATTGTGATCCACACCGGAACCGAGCGTATCAAAGAGATTCATATAGACAAGTCGGGCAAAGAAGCCAATATCTTCTCCATGCCCCCTTACGACGATACATTAAAAGAGGAGTTCATGCTGGCACTTAAGGCACCTTTCCTTATCAACGCGCTGAACAACGGAATGTTCATGCTCCCCTCTTCTGCAGTTTTGGATTCTGAGAAGCTTGTTCTTTTTGCCGCTCCACCCGGAACTGGCAAATCGACGCAGGCCGAAATATGGGCGAGATCTTTCAATGCACCCAAGATAAACGACGGCTTTAATCTCTTAAAGGTGTCAGACGGTGAAGTTGTTTCCTACGCTACCCCTTGGAACGGTATGGAAGAAGAAAACGTTACGAACATATACAAAGTAAAATCGGTGATGTGCCTTAGGCGAAACACTTTCGACAAAGTGGAACCCATGGATAAGCCCACAGGCGTGCTCTCGCTTCTTTCTTTGTCCGCAACGCCTTTATGGACAGGTGACATGACCTCAAAAGCGCTTGAGATATGCGAGCATATCTACGAAACGGTGGACGTTAAGCGGTTTTTCTGCACACCCACACCGGATTCTGCGCAATGTGCCAAGCTTTCAATAGATTAAAACTCTTTTCGGAGGATTTTTAAATGGCAACAATTCAATATTTCATCGACGATTATTCGTGGCTTCAGTACGGCGAATTCGCTCTTCGATTCATCGCAGCCTGCTTTTGCGGAGCAACCATCGGATACGAGCGAAGCAAACGTCTTAAAGAAGCCGGCGTGAGAACGCATCTTATCGTATGTTGCGCCGCCGCACTGGTAATGATCGTTTCAAAATACGGTTTCGCCGATCTCGGCGGAGATTCCACCGAAGCGCTCATGGGAGTAAGAGGTGCGGATCCCGCACGTATCGCGGCACAGGTAATAAGCGGTGTCAGCTTCCTTGGAGCCGGCGTTATCTTCCACAACGGCAACGCCATCAAAGGTCTCACCACAGCTGCAGGTCTTTGGGCAACGGCAGGTATCGGTATCGCTCTTGGCTCGGGACTTTACGTAATGGGCATTTTCGCCACCGTAGTCATCACCATCATGCAGCTTGTGATCCACAGATTCACACACGTTGATACGATCTCCACTTACCATTTGAGATTCACCGTAGAAAACACCGAGGAGTTTAAAAACAGTCTCCACAAATACTTAAGCGATCAGAACGCAAAAATCATTGAGAGCAAAGTCAAGTTCGAAGAAGACGGTTTCGCAACATACAACTTAACGGTAAGAATGAATCACGAGATCAAACTCGACGAATTTGACGCCTTCTTAACCAAAGACGGAGAAGTAAAGAGTTTAAGCTGTACGTCTGTAAACAACTGAACACACAAACAATAAAGGCGAGGAACAGATCCTCGCCTTTTCTTTATTTCAGATTCATCAAAAGCTGCTTTGATAAGCTGTCCATCTGTATGGGCTTCGGTAAGAAACCGTCCATGCCCGCCTCTTCGAACTCTTCTTCTATTCCTTTTAACACGTTTGCCGTGCAGGCAACTATCTTCATGCTCTTGCACCATGGATTGCCGAGGGCCCTTATCCTCTTTGTTGCCTCTATGCCGTCCATGCCCGGCATCATGTGGTCCATGAGTACAAGATCGTATTCTTTGTTCTCCACGGCTTCGATGGCCGCCTCACCCGAAAGTGCGGTATCCGGATTGATGTCGAAACGCTTAAGGAAGGCACAGAGCACCTTGACGTTGACTTTGTTGTCGTCAACCACCAGGACTTTCGCATCCGGATATTTCTTTTCGCTTGCCTCTTTCTTTTCTTCCTCCCATTTTTCCACAAGGGCGTCTTTCTTTCCGTACAGGTAGAAAGAAGCAAATTTCGTAACTTTGACAGGTTCGCGCTTAACCCCGTTTGCAAGGGGTGCAAGGGCAATGACTTCTTCCTTGACCGTAAATGAGAAGGTACTTCCCACTCCGTAAGTACTCTTGACGGAATAGGTTCCCTGCATAAGTTCGATAAGACGTGCGGAAATGTTAAGGCCGAGTCCCGTTCCGGTTATGCCGCGGTTCTTTGCGGTGTCAACCTGGGAGAAGGGCTTGAAGAGTTTATCCATATCCTCTTCCTTTATGCCTCGTCCGCTGTCCTCGACACTGACCTCGAGGACGAGCGTCTGACCGTCCGATTCGCCGTCAACGGTAAGCTTTATGAAACCGGATGTGGTATATTTCTCGGCGTTGCCCAGTAAGTTCATGAATATCTGGCGAAGTCTGACATCGTCGCCGTATATCTTTCTGGGAAGGTTCGGATCGATGTCGACTATAAACTCGATGGGCCTGTCACCGATACGCATGTTGGTTATGTTGATAACGGAGTTTAAAAATTCCCAAAGATCGTACTCGGTGGGATTAAGATCCAGCTTGCCCGATTCGGCCTTCGAAATATCAAGAACGTCGGTTACTATATCAACAAGCACTTTTCCGGCTGATTTGATCTGATCTATGTAATCTCTTATAACTTCCTGGGATTCTTCCTTCTCGGAAAGTTCACTCATACCGATGATAGCGTTAAGAGGCGTTCTTATCTCATGGCTCATGTTGGCCAGGAAACGGCTCTTTGCTTCGTTGGCGATGTCGGCTTCTTCCTTGAGCATTCTCATTTCCTCGACACGTTCACGCATTTCCGTAACGTCGTTTGCGGAAATGATGTAGCCGATGTTGGAACCTCTCTCGAAAAGTCGCATACACGTGATAACGTAATAGCTTCCGTCTTTTTCAAAGTAATGTTCTCCGACGCCTTCAAAGAAAGGGGCGTTAAGTTCCCGAAGGTCGGTTCCTACTTTCATTTCGTGAAGTTCGGGAAACGTCATCTTTGCCGCGAGGTTCGAGTCAAGATAATTGCCCAGACTGTCTGCGATTATGATGCCGGTTCCCAGGTTTCTGTAAAGGTTTGTATAAGCAGTGGCACGTACGTCCACCAGTTTGCCGTTTGTGATCGTTAACGTCATGAGCATTGCCATGATCGTAACCGTCGATGATGCCACCTCGAAGCCTTGGAAAAACCCGGTAATGCTAAGGATTGTTCCTCCGATGGGGATCAGCGATTCAAGGAAGAGTAAGAACATGCGCCTCTTCACTCTTAACTCACGGGAAGCGGATATCCTTGATGCAAACAGTACCGCGCATGCAAGGAGAAACGAGGATTCAAAGATCAGGAATGTCCAATATATTGGAGCTTTTTCAGTCACGATATGCGGGAACAATCCCTCGGTGGTGAAATAGTAGTCCGCGTAGAAAAGGTGATGGTGCGGCGCACTCATCACAAGTGCCAGTATGAAAAGGCCGAACAGAAACATCGCCCACTTGGTGATGGGATGTATCTTTATATACAGATATTCACAGGTAAAAAGAAAATCCCCCGTTGCCAGAAATGCAAGACCTACATACTGAAACGCGAAGCTCGCCATGGCCATCTCTTTCGTGGTGGAGATCATCTCCTGAAGATAACCGAATGTATAGATAGCCGAACAGAGCACAGTCATGATAAGGTAGCGTGAGCTCAGCGAATTTCGCATCGACAACACCCTGCCTATGGATAACGCTGCCATAGCGGCACATATTATCTGAAAGATCAAAACAATATTGTACATATATATCCTCTGAAAGATTAAACGATCAGTCCGTAGTGATTAACGTTGCTTCCGGGAACTTTTCCCTGCTCTCTTACCTGAAATCCTGCCTGCTTCATGATGGAGATACCGATATCGTTGTTTACTTCCGAATAGCAGGCTTCGCCTCGTTTCCATGCAAATTCGGTTATAGGTTTGAGCATTTTTTCTCCGTAGCCCTGTCCCTGAGATATGGTACGTACCGTATATACAAAAAGATACCAGTCTTTTCCGCCGGTCTGACGTTTTCTTAATCCGGTAGCGTAATTATTGTATATGAACAACCTGAAAATGAGGCTTATACCGCCCAACTTTAACAGATTGTATCCACCCTTCTTTAAATAGTTGGGGACATTTACGCCCGAAAAACCGGGAGCGTTCCAGATAGCCAATGCATTAAAATCCTCACTGTCGGCATATATGAAAGTATCGGGCATGGAATAGATAGCGGCACGTACTATGTTCATAAAGATTTCTCTTTTGAACTTGCCCCCGCATAGCCACGTAACAAGAGCATCTTCTTCATAATAGTCGGCCGCTACGTTTAATATTCTCTCATAGTCCGA
>CAMPBP010000096.1 GCA_946639085.1 uncultured Lachnospiraceae bacterium | reverse complement strand
CCCTGTTTCCATTAAGATGGCAAAAGAACAGAACTTATCACTTAATCCAACTAAGATCTCGGGCGTGTGCGGCAGACTTATGTGCTGTCTTAAAAATGAAGAAGACACCTACGAAGAATTGAACAGAAATCTTCCCAATAACGGAGACGAAGTAACCGTTGTCGCTACCGGACAAAAAGGCCAGGTTCACAGCGTTAACGTGTTAAGACAGATCGTCAAGGTTATTGTAGAAGAAAACGATGAGAAAGAACTTCTTGAATTCAAACCGGAAGAATTAAGATTTAAGAGACGCAAAAATAAGAAGGTAGAACTTACCAAAGAAGAAAAAGAAGCTCTTGCCGACCTTGAAAAAGGCGAAGACGGATCGAAGATCGATGACTGATATCGTACTTAAGGAAAATGAACGTATTGACGACCTCGAGCGTAACAACTTAAAGATCATTCAGGATACGAAACGTTTTTGTTTCGGAATGGATGCGGTATTGTTAACGGGGTTTGTTAAACTTAAGGCAAATGATAACGTCCTTGATATGGGCACAGGGACCGGGATAATACCGATCCTCCTTTCCGCAAAAACCAAGGCCAAATCTTTTACAGCGCTTGAGATTCAGGAAGATTCCGCCGACATGGCAAGAAGAAGTGTTGAACTAAACGATCTTACCGATAGGATAAAGATTGTTAAAGGTGATATAAAAGAGGCGAGTGTTCTTTTTGCCAAAGCGTCTTTTGACGCGGTAACATGCAATCCGCCTTACATGATCGCCGAGCACGGACTTAACAATCCCGACGATGCGTTAAACATCGCCCGTCACGAAGTGCTGTGTACTTTGGAAGATGTGGTGTCTAATACGGCAGACGTCTTAAAGCCCGGCGGAAAATTTTTCATGGTTCACAGACCTTTCAGACTTTCCGAGATAATGGTCATGCTTTCAAAGTATAAACTTGAACCGAAAAGGATGCAGCTTGTATATCCTTATGAGGATAAAGAGCCCAATATGGTGCTCATAGAAGCCGTAAGAGGAGGAAAAAGCAGGCTTACCGTAGAAAAACCGCTTATCGTGTACAAAGAACCCGGAGTATATACCGACGAAATTTACGATATATATGGTTATTGACAAACATTACGGCAAATCCTATACTTTGCTTGAATCAACGAATTCACTTTACACTTTTTATTCTGTTAAGGAGATTATCTTATGCTTGAAAAAATAGTCGACATTATTAGGGAGCAGTTAAACATCGACGATATCGACATTAACGAGGATACTTCTTTTAAAGACGATCTTGGAGTTGATTCGCTCGATTTATTGGAGCTTGTTATGGCCTTTGAAGAGGAGTATAACATTGAGCTCAACCCCGAAGAACTTGAGGGCATTTCCACGGTAGGCGATATCATGGAATTCATTAAGAAATATACAGATCAGTAAAGAACACCGACAATGGCTCCGACACGACGTCGGAGCCGTTTTTCGTTTATAAATATGTATTGATACTTTTGGAGGATTTATGTACAACGATCTTTTTTCGATCGGACCGATCACGGTTCACAGTTACGGATTATTTACCGCGATAGGTTTGATCGCGGCTATACTTCTTGCCAGCGCAAGAGCCAAGAAGCGTGGTTTGAGTGAAGATATATGCTACGGAATATTGTTTTCCGGAGTTATCTTCGGATATTTTTGCTCAAAGCTTACTTACGTTTTTGTGGAATGGGATTCTTTTATCAAAGACCCCAAACTTTTCCTTTCGCAGAGCGGATTTGTGGTGATCGGAGGTCTTACGGGAGGTGTCATCGCCGCCTGGGTTTACTGCCGCATAAAGAAAGTTAAGTTCATGGATTATTTTGATCTTTGCATGCCTTCGGTTGCCATAGCTCAGGGATTTGGACGAATCGGATGCTTCATGGCAGGCTGCTGCTACGGAAAAGAAACCGATTCTCCCATCGGTATCGCGTTCACGCATTCAAACTTTGCACCAAACAATGTGCCGCTCATTCCCACGCAGCTAATTTCATCCGCAGCGAACTTTGCTAACATGGCACTACTTCTTTTGATTGCAAAGAAAGCAAAGAAGAAAGGTCTCGTGGCAGCGGTATACATGCTCACATACAGTGTGGGAAGATATCTGATAGAATTTTTAAGAAACGACGACCGTGGTGTCATCGGTCCTTTCTCGACTTCTCAGTTTTTCAGTCTGATCATATTTGCTGTAGGCGTTTTGTTCTTTGTACTTGTACTCATAAAGGGCGAAGACGTTGAACCCGTGGCCGTAGCGGAAGAAACAAATACCGACGAGGAGAACAATGAAGAGGTATAAAAGAAGCGACGATATTTCATACGCACTCGGGATCACCCTCACCTTTGAACTTCTGATCAACAGACCGGATCAGGCGAGACGCGTTTACGTTCATTCCGATTTTGAAAGAGGCGAAACTTTTGACAAGCTTTCGTCGCTTTGCAGTGCAAACAAAGTCGAGATCGTCTTTTCCGACAAGCCTTTCAATATACTTTCGCAAAAAGAAAACTGTTACGTTATCGGAGAGTTTTCCAAGAAGTATATGGCTCTTGATAAGAATGCATCACACATCGTATTAAACAACCCTTCTAACGCGGGCAATCTGGGAACCATCATGCGAAGCGCAGCGGGATTTGGCATAGTGAACCTTGCGATAATAAGGCCGGCAGCGGATCCTTTCGATCCGAAAACGGTCCGTTCTTCCATGGGCTCCATATTCAGACTCAACATTGAAGAATTCGATTCTTTTGATGAATATATGGGTAAAGCGGGACAAAGAAACATCTATCCCTTCATGCTCAAAGCAAAGAAAAAACTTAACGAAACCGAATTTGTTAAGCCCTTCTCACTTGTTTTCGGAAACGAGGCGACAGGTCTTGACGATTCGTTCTTATCCGTCGGAACAAGCGTGATCATCGCACATTCCGATCGTATCGACAGTCTAAATCTTCCCATCGCGGCAAGTATAGCAATGTACGAAGCCACAAAATCATCAGACTTTTAACTTAAAAAACGTGTTATAATGATTCTTGCGGCGAAACTTATTTTAGTAAAACGATTTATCATATATAAATAAAGAAAAATCAGGAGGAAAATATGGGTTACACAAACGACGAGATCAAGAAGATAATCGAGGAAGGAAAAGCGGTACTGGGTATTGAGTTTGGTTCGACGCGTATCAAAGCCGTACTTAACGACGACAACAACAATCCCATCGCTTCGGGTTCTTTTGAGTGGGAAAATCATCTGGAAAACGGAATCTGGACTTATCCCCTTTCGGAGATACATGAAGGTTTCAGAGCCTGCTATAAAGATCTTAAAAAAGATGTTAACGAAAAATACGGTATCGGCATAAAGAAGCTTGCGGCACTCGGTATAAGCGCGATGATGCACGGATACGTTGTATTCGACAAAAACGACAATCTCCTCGTTCCTTTCAGAACATGGAGAAATACCATAACCGAAGAAGCAGCTTCAAAACTTACCGATCTTTTTGATTACAACATTCCTCAGCGTTGGAGCATCGCACACCTTTATCAGGCGATCTTGAACAAGGAACCCCACGTAAAGGATATTGCATTCCAAACTACTCTCGCAGGTTACATTCACTATCGCCTTACCGGCGAAAAGGTGATGGGTGTGGGCGAAGCATCCGGTATGTTCCCCATCGATCCCATTACAAGAGATTTTGATTCCATCATGGTAAGCAAATTCGATAAAGTGCTTAAAGACGAAGGAATGCCTTATACATTAAGACAGATATTCCCCAAAGTAATGGTTGCGGGCGAAAATGCCGGAACACTTACCAAAGAAGGCGCAGCATTCATGGATGAGAGCGGAGAACTTGAAGCGGGTATTCCCATCGCTCCCTGCGAAGGTGATGCCGGAACGGGTATGGCTGCAACAAATGCCGTAAAGGTACGTACCGGAAACGTTTCCGCAGGTACCAGCGTATTTGCCATGGTAGTTCTTGAAAAGAATCTTTCCAAGGTTTACAGAGAAGTGGATCTTGTTACGACTCCCGCGGGAGATCTTGTGGGAATGATCCACTGCAACAACTGTACTTCGGATCTTAACGCATGGGTTTCTTTGTTCAAAGAAGCACTTGAAAGCTACGGCGTGGAAGTGGATATGACAAAGCTTTTCTCGACTTTATACAATAAAGCTCTTACAGGCGATGAAAACTGCGGCGGACTTATTTCTTTCAACTACTTCTCGGGCGAAGGTGTGACCAAGTTCGATGAAGGAAGACCGCTCTTTTTAAGAGAACAGAACGCAAAGATGAACCTTGCAAACTTCATGAGAACTCACCTCTATTCTTCCCTCGCAACGTTAAAGATCGGCTGCGACATCATGCTTAAGGACGAGGGTGTAAAGGTAGATTCCATCACCGGTCACGGCGGACTCTTTAAGACAAAAGGCGTCGGTCAGTCGGTTCTTGCCGCAGCGCTCAACGCACCCGTTTCAGTAATGGAAACAGCCGGCGAAGGCGGGGCGTGGGGTATGGCCGTACTTGCATCTTACATGGTGCAGAAAGAAAACGGTGAGACTTTAGCAGATTATCTCCAGAACAAAGTATTTGCCGACATGAAGGCGGAGACTCTTTCTCCCGAACCTTCATTTGTTAAAGGCTTTGACGAATATATCGAAAGCTACAAGAAAGCTCTCGCTGTTGAAGAAGCAGCTATAAAAAACACAAAATAGAAGGACACGGTAATGCTTGAACAATTAAAAAAAGAAGTATACGAAGCAAATATGTTGCTTCCCAAATATGAACTCGTTACCTTTACATGGGGAAACGTAAGCGGTATCGACAGAGAATCGGGTCTTTTCGTTATCAAGCCTTCGGGGGTTGATTACGATAAGCTCACTCCCGACGACATGGTAGTAATGAACCTTAACGGAGAAAAAGTGGAAGGAAGATACAAACCTTCTTCAGACACTCCCACCCATCTTGAACTTTACAAGGCTTGCCCCGATATCGGCGGTGTGGTTCATACCCATTCTTCTTATGCTACGAGCTGGGCACAGTCGGGAAGATCCATCCCCTGCTACGGAACGACGCACGCGGACTATATATATGGAGAGGTTCCCTGCTTAAGATGTCTTACAAAAGAAGAGATTGACGAAGCATACGAGAAGAACACGGGTCTTCTTATCACAGACTATTTTAAGGATAAGGACTTTATGGCTGTACCTGCGGTTTTATGTAAAAACCACGGCCCCTTCACATGGGGAAAAGATGCCCATGAAGCCGTACACAATGCAGTGGTTTTGGAAGAAGTCGCAAAGATGGCATTCAGGACCGAACTCATCAATCCCGAAGTTAAACCGGCACCTCAGGAGTTGCAGGATAAACATTACTTAAGAAAACACGGTGCCAATGCGTACTATGGTCAAAATTAACAATAGACCTGATTATTCAGATGTGTTAAATTATTAGTCGATAATATTATATTTAATAAAGGAGAACGCTATGGAAAACCTTGAGCTTCAGAAAAAAGCCAATGAAGTTCGTAAAGGTATCGTTACTGCGGTTCATGCGGCAAAGGCCGGACATCCCGGCGGATCGCTCTCTGCAGCAGATATGTTTACGTTCCTCTACTTTGAAGAAATGAACATCGATCCCAAGAACCCCAAGATGGAGGGAAGAGACCGTTTCGTATTGTCCAAAGGACACACCGCTCCCGGACTTTACTCGGCACTTGCCAACAGAGGATATTTCCCCGTTGAGGATCTTACAACTTTAAGAAAACTCGGTTCTTACCTTCAGGGACATCCCTGTATGCAGGAAACTCCCGGTGTTGATATGTCATCGGGTTC
>CAMPBP010000095.1 GCA_946639085.1 uncultured Lachnospiraceae bacterium | reverse complement strand
GGAAGAGAACGGAGGCGGGGCTTAACAAGATCGGTCTTACGACGCACGATCTTGATGCGATATTTATAAGTCACGAGCATTCGGACCATATAGGAGGGCTCGGCGTAATAGCCAAACGCTATAACATTCCCATATATGCCTCCCAAGGGACGATCGAGGGTATAAGATCGAGTTCCGTCGGTAAATGCATTGACGAATCCTTGTATCACATCATAAAGGCTGATGAAAAGATAATGATCAAGGATATGTGCATCAATCCCATGAAGATTTCTCACGATGCCAACGAACCTCTCGCCATGAGACTTTCCTCTGACGGCAAAAAGGCGGCGATCGTTACCGACCTGGGAACCTACGACGATTATACTGTGGGCTCTTTGATGGGACTGAACCTTTTGCTTTGTGAAGCAAATCATGATGTGAGAATGTTGGAAACGGGGCCTTATCCCTATCCTTTAAAACGAAGAATTCTCGGGGACAGGGGACATCTTTCAAACGAGAATTCGGGAAGACTTATATCCGATATTTTGAATGATGACTTAAGCCACATAATCTTGGGTCATCTCAGCAAAGAAAATAATCTTCCGGACATTGCGTATAACACCGTAAGACTTGAGATAGATTTTTCGGATAATGAATATCATGCCAAAGATTTTGATCTGACGGTGGCCAAACGTGATGAGCCGTTGGAAGTAATAACTATATAAACGGAGAAAGAAAATGAAAAAGACAATAATAACGGTAGTAGGAAAAGATACTGTGGGAATAATCGCAAAGACCTGTACTTATCTTGCAGATAATAACATTAACATCCTCGACATCTCTCAGACGATCGTTAAAGACTACTTTAACATGATGATGATCGCGGATTTTTCGAAGGCGTCAAAGAAATTCGGCGTTGTATCCAAAGAACTCGAAGAACTCGGTGAGAGCATCGGAGTTATCATTAAATGTCAGCAGGAAGACATATTTAATTCCATGCACAGAATTTAGGTCGTGGTAGTGAGGTTTTTTTATGATTAACATGTTTGAGGTCAAAGAGACCAATGAAATGATAGAGAAGGAAAATCTCGACGTAAGAACCATCACGCTGGGAATAAGCCTTCTTGATTGTATTGACGGTGACGTAAACAAGGTATGTGAGAATGTTTATAACAAGATCACCGATAAAGCAAAGAATCTTGTAAAAGTGGGAGAGGATATTTCACACGAATATGCCATCCCGATAGTTAACAAGCGTATTTCGGTAACGCCCATCGCTCTGGTGGGAGGTGCCTGTTGCAAAACCGGCAAAGACTTTGTAAAGATCGCAAAAGCGCTCGACAAGGCAGCTAAAGCCGTAGGAGTCAACTTCCTCGGAGGATACTCGGCACTTGTATCCAAGGGAATGACAAAAGCTGACGAACTGCTTATACGTTCAATTCCCGAGGCACTTTCGAAAACCGATCTTATCTGTTCTTCGGTTAATCTTGGTTCCACAAAGACCGGAATCAATATGGATGCCGTAAGACTCATGGGTGAAGTTATAAAAGAAACGGCAGAAAAAACAAAGGACAAGGATTCCCTGGGCTGTGCAAAGCTCGTTGTATTTTGCAATGCGCCCGACGACAATCCTTTTATGGCAGGCGCATTTCACGGTGTTACGGAAGCCGATGCCATCATCAATGTGGGCGTAAGCGGTCCCGGTGTTGTTAAATATGCTCTCGAAAAGGTCCGAGGAGAGTCTTTCGAAGTCCTTTGCGAAACCATCAAAAAGACCGCATTTAAAGTAACGAGAGTCGGTCAGCTTGTTGCCCGTGAAGCATCCAAAATGTTAAATGTTCCATTCGGTATAGTAGATCTTTCTCTTGCACCCACACCTGCTATCGGTGATTCCGTTGCGGATATTCTCTGCGAGATAGGTCTTGAACATGCCGGCGCACCGGGAACCACAGCGGCACTTGCGCTTCTTAACGATCAGGTTAAAAAGGGCGGTGTGATGGCTTCTTCGTATGTAGGAGGCTTAAGCGGTGCATTCATTCCCGTCAGCGAAGATCAGGGCATGATCAATGCCGTAAACGCAGGAGCACTTACTCTCGAGAAACTCGAAGCCATGACCTGTGTTTGCTCGGTAGGTCTTGATATGATAGCCATTCCCGGCGACACAAAAGCCACTACGATCTCCGGTATCATCGCGGATGAAATGGCAATCGGTATGGTAAACCAGAAGACTACTGCTGTCCGTCTCATTCCCGTTATCGGAAAGAAAGTCGGAGACAGCGCAGAATTCGGCGGATTACTTGGTTATGCACCGATCATGCCGGTTAATCAATTCTCTTGCGACGATTTTATTAATCGAAAAGGACGTATTCCCGCTCCGATCCACAGTTTCAAAAATTAAGCAGTTATTATTGCAAATATACAAAAATAGAGTTCGTAATGAACTCTATTTTTTATTGATTTCTTTGATTGAATTGTTTTTCACACAATTTTAAAACTGTGATAAGCGGAACGATCAGAATGCCGACGATAAGGTTACTTGTGCCGTGTACGGCGTCCCATGGGAGGCCGGCGGCTATCCAGGCAAGAGTCTGTTTGAAGTTTAAATGAAAGACCATAGCCTGATAGGGGGCATATAGAGTTCCGTAACAATAACCGTGTAATCCCGCAACTGCCATATAAACAAACGGGGCAATCTTCTTATTCATCTTTTTTGGAAGCAACATCGTTGCCGCCCAAAGAACAAGCCATAAATAAAGGTACGGATACCACCATAGTGAGAATCCGTTGAAAAGTCCCGTAAGTAATATGAAGACATATATCGGGAAAAGTGCTTTGAAGCGGTAAACCACAGTCAAAGCGACAGTGAAAACGGCTATAAGATGGACATTTGGAAGAAATTCCATAAGCTGCTTGGAGACGTACATGACGCCTCCGAGCATTCCGAATATCACAATTTCATAAATTGTGAGAAACGGTTTTTGGTTTGTCATTATTTTTCTACCTTGAATTCGTAGGTTGAACCTGCAACAACATCGGTAGAATCAACACCGGTCATAGCATATTCGCCGTCGATGTAGAATGCCCAGTATGTCTGGTCAACATCGTAATCAGCGGTGATACCGTTAACCTTCTTTACGTAAAGACCGAAATCGGACTCTTCGCCTTCGATAAGGTTTACAGCAAGTAATGCTTCTCCGACGGTAGCGGCATCTGTCTTGATAACGAAAGCGGTTGTGTTTCCGTCGGCATCAACAACGTTGAAATTGAAGCTTGTAGCGCCTGTACCGAGTTCCTTAACGTCAGAAGCCTCAGCAGCGGTAGCTTCGGTGGCTTTATCTTTGCATCCTGCAAGTGTAAACATGGAACCCGCAAATAACATGCACACAAGGAGAATAGAAAGACGTCTTAAAAATGATCTGTTCTTCATAATAAATCTCCTTAAAAAATATAATTTTGAAAAACCCCTGTCCGGTGCTCGCAGACATTTTGCGGGGTTGTACAGACAAGCTGTACGGCGGTGCCGGGTATTTCGACTCAATGCGTTTTTTCACCTTCTCAGGATTAATCCCAATGGCTCGTCCTTATGTTGCGGCATAAGCAAGAAAAAACTTTTAATGCATTTCACGGCGGCGGGCCCGTACAGGAGTTTCACCTGTTTCCCACGTACACCGACAAATAAGATATCAGTTTTTGACGTTGTTTGCAACCGCTATTATGGTGGTACAAATAAGTCAAAATATGTTATCATATGATTAATAGAAGATTGATAGAATAATAAAAACAATGCAGGAGGGAAGAATATGTACGATTTTTTGGAAGATATCAAGGAAAGAGCTGAGATCTCGATAAGGGAGCTTATTCTTTCTATTGCTTGCGGTGTTTTACTCGGATTTGTAACGGGACTTCTTATAGGCTCAAGAAAAAATCATCCTCCCAAGCCGCCCAGAAGAATCATCATTAAAGAGAATCCCGAAAAGACTGAAGGATTTATTCTTAATCCCGAAGATTATGACTAATAAAAAAGACCATCCTTTCGGATGGTCCTTTTGGTTATAACAGTAATTCTCACTGACCACAGTACTTATCACCTAAATCAGCGATAGTTCCGTCGGAAAGCATCTTTTCGATGGACTTGTTGATTTTGTTGAGAAGTTCGGTGTTACCCTTCTGAACTGCGATGGCGTATTCTTCATTTCCGAATGCTTCGGAATCCTCAACGATCACAAGACCTTCGTTGTCTGCGACATACTTGGCTGCAGTAGCGGAATCGATAACAACAGCATCACACTTGCTGTTAACAAGCTCCATGATACATTCGGTACCTTTCTTGAAGGACTCATATTTGTAACCAAGTTCAATGATACATGTTTCGCCGGTATAACCTTGAACAACAGCTGTGAATTTATCTGCAAGATCGGCTGCGGAAGTGATTCCCGAACCTTCTTTTGTGATGATTACCTGAGTAGCCTGATAGTAAGGAGTTGAGAAATCAACTGATTCGGCACGCTCTTCGGTAACCGTCATACCTGCGATAACTGCATCGATCTGACCGTTCTGAAGTGCAACAAGAAGAGAGTCGAACTCCATGTTCTCGATAACTGCCGTCTGTCCGATATCTTCGCCAATCTTCTTTGCAATAGCGATATCGATACCGTCGTACTCACCGATGGTTCCGTTTGCTGCGATAAATTCAAAGGGAGGGAATTCGGCGTTTGTACCGAATTTGATCTCTTTAGAAGTGCTTCCGCAACCTGCAAGTGTAGCGATTGCAAGTACCGAAGCGATTACGGTTGCAATTAGTTTTTTTGTTTTCATAATAATTCCTCCTATTATACAGAAGCCTTAGCTTCCAATAATCAATTAAAGTACTTTGCTAAGAAACAACTTTGTACGTTCGTTCTGCGGATTTTCGAACAGTTCTTTCGGTGTTCCGCTTTCCATTATCACACCCTGATCCATGAAAAGGACTCTTGATGAAACTTCTTTTGCAAATCCCATTTCGTGAGTAACGATGACCATGGTCATTCCCGAATCCGCCAGGTCTTTGATTACATCCAAGACTTCGCCTACCATTTCGGGATCCAGAGCGGAAGTGGGTTCGTCGAAGAGCATTATCTCGGGGTCCATGGCAAGTGCTCTTGCAATGGCGACACGCTGCTTTTGGCCACCCGAAAGCGATGAGGGATAAACCTGAGCTTTGTCCGCAAGACCGACTCTTGTCAAAAGTTCCATGGCTCTTTTGTTTGCATCCTCTTTACTCATCTTTTTAAGTAAAGTGGGTGCGAGAGTAATGTTGTCTATTATCTTAAGATGAGGGAAGAGGTTAAACTGCTGGAATACCATTCCCATCTTTTGGCGTATTTTGTTGATATCCACGCCGGGTGCCGTAATGAGCTCGTCGTCTACATAAATTTCACCCTCGGTCACATCTTCCAGCAGATTGATACATCTGAGGAACGTGCTTTTTCCCGAACCCGAAGGGCCTATAACGGCAACAACTTCACCGGGACGGATATGTTCGTCGACACCTTTTAATACTTCAAGTTTGTCAAAATTCTTTTTAAGGTTGTTTATTCTGATCATATCTTAACGTACCTCCGATTCGCGAAGTCGCTTTTCAATATAACGAAGGCCGATATTAAGAGCTTTGATGATAACATAGTAGATTATGGCAGTGGCAATAAGGGGCATGAAGGGAAGGAAAGTGGCACTTTTGATAAAATCGCCTGCTTTCTGAATGTCCATAAGTCCTACATAGCCTACAATGGCGGTTTCCTTTATAAGTACGATAAATTCGTTGCAAAGTGCCGGGAAGATGTTCTTTATCGCCTGAGGGAGCACGATGTGGATCATCGTCTGA
>CAMPBP010000094.1 GCA_946639085.1 uncultured Lachnospiraceae bacterium | reverse complement strand
GCTGTTGTTCCCATTTCAAGGACGTTTCTTTCGTAAACGCCGATGAGTGCATCGAGCATTGCAGGGTTTTTGAATATGTCTTTGTTCTTGGAAAGTTTGTCTTCTTCAGCCGCGCCGTTTAAGAAGCGAGCGAATATTTCGGGTCCGAAGGCAAGTGATAAAACCGCACCGCCGACGGATGAAGTTGACGAATAACGTCCTCCGATGAAATCATCCATGAAGAAAGCTGCAAGATAATCGCTGCTCTTTGCAAGGGGTGATGTTTCGCTTGTTACGGCGATCATATGCTTTGAAGCGTCAAGACCTGCTTTCTTTAAAGCATCTTTAACGAATGATTCGTTTGTTAATGTTTCAAGTGTGGTACCTGATTTAGAAACTAAGATGAAGATCGAATGTTCAACATCGATTCCGTTCAAAACGCCCGTTGCGTCATCGGGATCGACGTTACTGATAAATCTTGCTTCCATCTTAAAGAAGCCGTTCTTCTTTGCCCAGTTCTCAAGACTTAAATACATTGCGCGGGGACCGAGATCCGATCCGCCGATACCGATCTGTACGGCTGTGGTGAACTTCTCGCCTTTTTCGTTTACGATCTCGCCGTTATGTACTTTGTTTGCAAAATCTGCAATCTTTTTTTGCTGAGAAACATAGAATTCTCTCTTGTTTACGCCGTCGATCACAACATCGTTACCAAGCTGGCCTCTGGTGAGCTGATGAAGAACACGTCTCTTTTCACCGGTATTGATTATCGCACCGTTGTAAAGCTCTGCATATTTCTCGGTAAGTTCCGCCTCATCTGCAAGCTTTTGTAAGGTAGAAAGAACAGTATCGTCAACAGCCTTTGAAGCAAAGTTGTAAACAAGATCTCCGGACATTTTCACACTGTATTTTTCCACTCTCTTTGCGCCGTTCTCACCTGCCATAGCGTCTTTTACGACAACTTTTTTGAGGCTTGAAAGCTCTTTAAAAGCATTAAGTTCATCAAGATTTTTAAATGTAGCCATTATTATTCCTTCCTTTTAAACAAATGAAAATAGCAAAACAATTTTTCACACCTCAATATACTAAAACCGAGAAAATTTTTCAACAAACAAATGACCTAAGTACCATATTGTGATAAAGTATTATTATCTGTAACTGTGCGTTATTAAAGAAGCAATATAATAACAAAGAATATGCATTTTTTGCAGAGGAATTTGTTATGAAGTATTCAGACGGAAAAGATTACAAAGTCATAGCCCTATGTGTGGCTAAGTTTGATGAAGCCGATCAAACGGAGATTTTGCAGAACTTAAACAGAATATGTAAAAAGAACAATTATAAGATATTTGTTTTTGCCACAACCGTTGATTTTTACGTTAAGAACAATAATGACCGAGGCGAAGAAAAAATATTTGATCTTATGGATCCTTCTCGATTTGATGCAGTGGTAATAGTGGGAACATCTTTTAAGTCATTCGGACCGGCCGAGAGGATTGCAAAGAGAGCTTTAGACTGCAATGTACCTTGCATCTCTTTAGTGCGTCCCATTGAGGGATGCATCAACGTAAGATACAGATTTTCAGACGGATTTGAAAAGGTAGTCCGTCATATGGTTGAGTATCATAAACCAAAACATATAAACTTTATTGCCGGTATGCGCGAAAATTACTTTTCGGAAGAGCGTCTTGGCATATTCAGGAAAGTTCTTACGGAAAATAATATCCCGATCGAAGAAGACAGGATCGATTACGGCGGATTCTGGGAAGGTCCCACGACGGCAGTCATGGATAAATTTTTATCTTCCGGAAAACCGATAGACTGTATTATCTGCGCCAACGACCTTATGGCCATGGAAGCGTGCAGAAAACTGTCCGAAGCCGGATTGAGAGTTCCGGAGGATGTTCTGGTCTCGGGCTTTGACGGAATGGAGCTCGAAAGATATCACTATCCCAGACTTTGTACGGCTGAAACGGTCAAGGAAGATCTTCTGGAAAAGACAGGGGAGATACTTGAAGATATTTTTGCCGGAAAACAGGTTGAAGACGATTACAAGATTGATATAACTTTCAGAGCCGGTCAGTCTTGCGGATGCAGCAAGTACAACTATTCCGACGAGCAGGTGGCCAGTTTGGGAAACAAAATGTTTCTGGCAAACAAGCATGAAAGACAGCTTATTTCAAAGATTGAGCAGATGTATTCTAAGGTGTCTGTCATCGGCAATGCCGGAGATCTGTTTTCCATCTGGGGCGAATTTTTGTACTTTTTTAAAGATTTTTGCGGCGGAGATCTTGTGCTTGCTTTCAATACCGATTTTTTGAACGACAGAATGGAGATATGGCCCAACATACGTCCCATCGAAATGACCGAAGAACATCATTACTATACCGATGAGCTTCAGGTACCGCTGTGCTATTTTAACGGCAGCCTTTTAACGCCGCTAAGTATCGAAAGAAGGAATCTTATCCCCCGGATCGATGATTTTCTTTCAAAGGATAACGTTGTCATGTTTCTTCCCATGCTTGTCCAGCAGAGCACGGTAGGCTATATGGTAACGGGTTTTGAACCTGAGAATTTTGAGTATTTTATGTTGAATGCCGTTCTTATGAACTACAGACAGGTCATCGAGATGCATAAGTACAGAATAGATATGCAGAACCTTTACAGCACCGATCAGCTCACAAAGCTTCTTAACCGTAAAGGTTTCTTCCGCCATATGGAAAGCATCGTCGACTATGCCATAAAGGAAAACCAGGATCTTGCAGTCATTTCCATCGATATGAACTGGCTTAAGCAGACAAACGATACTTACGGTCACAAGGAAGGTGACTTTGCTCTTTCATATATAAGCAGGACGATGGAAGATGTCATGCACGGGCGGGGTGTCTGCACGAGATTCGGCGGCGATGAATTTGCGATTGCTTTCTCCGATTCTAAGGCCGATGAGCTTTCAAAGACTATCATGAGTGAGATCGACAGGCGACTTGGAGATTTTAATGCCACTCATGAAAAGCCTTATCCTTTGTCGGTCAGCATGGGATATGTCGTTAAGAATCCTTCACAGTACAAGAATCTCGAGACTTACATCGTGGAAGCCGACAGAAAGATGTACACGGAGAAGTTCAAATTCAAAGAAGAAAACACTTGGGAAGAAAGTCAAGGGAATCAGATTGGGTAAGATAGTTTATATAATGGGTAAAAGTTCTACGGGAAAAGATACGGTTTTTAAAGCACTTCTTAAGGAAAGTCCTTTTAACTTCAAAACGATCGTATCTTACACCACAAGACCTATTCGTGAAGGTGAAAAAAACGGAAACGAGTATTTCTTTACCGATGAAAAAGGTTTTAACGAACTGGTGGCGTCGGGAAAAGTGATCGAAGAAAGAAGTTACGACACCTGTCACGGATTGTGGCGTTATTTTACCGTAGCGGATGAGAACATAGATCTTGATAAGAATAATTACATAACGATAGGAACGCTTGAGTCGTATAAAAAGGTCAGAGATTATTTCGGAAAAGACAAAGTCGTTCCCGTTCTCATAGAACTTGATGACGGTATGAGGCTCACCAGAGCGTTAAACCGTGAAAAGAAACAGGCTCATCCAAAATACGAGGAGATGTGCAGAAGATTTCTCGCAGATTCTAAAGACTATGACGATGAGCTTATAAAAAAGGCAAAGATAAAGAAGCGATTTAAAAACGATGAACTTAAACTTTGTTTAAGCGAGATCAAGAAGTATCTTACCATTGAACTGGCTTAGAGTTTGTTTCGGAGGCAAAAAGTGGACGTTAAGATAACTCAGCTTACGCAGGCACAGCCCATACCGGAAGCGCAGAAAGTTACCGAAGCCAACGGTGATTTCAAATTCATGCTCATGAGCAGGGTAAGCGATACCGATCTTCAGGCGCATCTTACCGCACTCATGGAAGAGATCACCATGCAGGGCGAACGCATTTCCAAGAAAAAAGATATAAAGGATATGCGAAAGTACAGAAGTCTCATAAAAGAGTTCATGAACGAAGTCGTTTCAAGATCCCATTCATTTTCAAGAGAGAACTTCCTTGACAGAAAAGGTCGTCACAGAGTGTACGGAATAATCAGACTTGTCGACGAAACCCTCGATGAGCTGGCCAAGGAACTTGTAAAAGAAGAAAAAGACAATCTTACGATCCTTCAAAAGATCGGAGACATAAGAGGTCTTATACTGGATATATTTACGTGATATAGAAACATTCGGAGCGTCAGAAGCTAATTCAAACCGAATGCATACCCGGGAGAATATATGCCTGATTTTAACGATATAGTCGGACAGGAGGCAATAAAGAAACATTTAAGCGCAGCCGCAGAACAGGATAAGATTTCACATGCTTACATAATCTGCGGGGAACGTTACAGCGGCAAAGAATTCATCGCGAAGATCTTTGCGGCTTCTTTGCTTTGTGCGTCTTCGGAGCACAAACCCTGTGGTGAATGTTCCGACTGTATTAAGGCATTTTCGGGCAATCATACCGACATAATCAAGGTCACTCACGAGAAGCCCGGCGTTATCGGAGTCGACGACATAAGAGAGCAGATAAACGGAACCGTTCAGATAAAGCCTTTCGGCGGAAAAAGAAAGATCTACATCATGAACGAGGCGGAAAAGATGAATCCGCAGGCACAAAACGCTCTTTTAAAAACGCTTGAGGAGCCTCCCGAGTACACGGTGATCATCTTGCTTACTTCAAATCTCGAAGAGCTTCTTCCTACCATAAGGAGCAGAGCGGTAGTGCTTAACATGCGCCCCGTAAAAGACAAAGAAGTTAAAAAGTTTCTGATGGAAAATGTTGGCATCCCCGATTACAAAGCCGACATATGCGTGGCTTATGCAAGGGGAAATGTAGGAAAAGCAAAGCTCCTTGCCAACAACGAGGAGTTTGACAACATAAGAGACGACGCCATGCACCTTATGAAGTACGTTAAGGAAATGGAGATACCCGAACTCATGTCGGCCGTTAAAAAGGCGATGGAGTACAAACTTGAGATCAACGACTATCTTGATATAATTACCGTCTGGTACAGAGATGTTTTGATGTTCAAAGCCACAACGGATGCAAATAACTTGATTTTCCGCGATGAGATACAGTATATTAGGAAAGTGGCGGATTTAAGTTCCTATGAGAACATCCAGGATGTGATCGATGCACTCGATAAAGCAAAGAAACGTCTTTTGACCAATGTTAATTTTGAACTTACCATGGAACTTTTATTCCTTACTATGAAAGAAAAACTCGCCTGATCATTGGAGATAAAGAAATGACAAAAGTAATCGGAGTTCGTTTCAGAGAAGCAGGTAAAGTATATTACTTTGCTCCCGGCGACCTTGATATTAAAAGAGAACAGCACGTTATCGTGGAGACTGCCAGAGGACTTGAGTTCGGAACGGTAGTGCTCGGTGTTACCGAAGTCGAAGACGATAAAGTCGTGCAGCCTTTAAAGAGCGTTATAAGAATGGCTACCGAAGAAGATGAAAAGAAGGAAGCCGATAACCGCAGAAAGGAAGAAGAAGCCGTTCCCATCTGCAGAGAGAAGATCGAGAAGAGAAATCTTCCCATGAAGCTTATAAACGCGGAATACACCTTCGACAACAGTAAGATACTCTTCTACTATTTCAGTGACGGAAGAGTTGATTTCAGAGAACTTGTAAAAGATCTGGCAGCAGTATTCCATACTCGTATCGAGATGAGACAGGTCGGTGTAAGAGATGAGGCAAAACTTCGCGGAGGCATAGGTATATGCGGACGTGCTCTTTGCTGCAACACCTATATGGCCGACTTTACCCCTGTTTCCATTAAGATGGCAAAAGAACAGAACCTTTCTTTAAATGCCACCAAGATCTCGGGCGTGTGCGGCA
>CAMPBP010000093.1 GCA_946639085.1 uncultured Lachnospiraceae bacterium | reverse complement strand
CTGGAAAATATTGATAAGGTTACCATCATCGACAGCGGAAACGGTGATTCGGGTGTGGGAAGCGTAGGAAGCTACGTACCCAACGTACTCGCACGAACCATGGAAACGGTCAAAGAAGTTACCGGACTTGATATCGTAGAGGTTATGAAGGCTCAGACATACGATGCAAAAGTAACACGTAACATCAATATTTCGGGTATAAACGACGAATCGGGCGACGTAGCGAAAGCAGTCGCAACACAGGCAGCCGTTAAGGCAGCAACCGATTCCGAAGAAACTACCGAGGAATAAAGGATAACAAAAGGTCGTCGCAGTCAACTGCGGCGACTTTTTTGTGCGTTTTTTTATGCACATTTTTACTATTGTTAATTATCATTTTGTAGTATTATGAATAAATATAAATGTATCATGAAAGGCAATGCTTATGAGTAAGAAAAGAAAACTTGTAAGCGGCATAATTTTCGGCGTTATTCTCATCGGTCTTTTGGTCGGGATAGTGTTAACCCATTCCCACGAGGAAGAGCCCATACGAGAAGTCATGAAAGACGCTGTTTTGCATGAACACATAAAAGTAAGTTTCTTCGGGCTTTTGGATGTAAACCCGGGACTTATAAGTGCTTATGCGGTGACTGCGGTATTTCTTGTATTTGCGCTGATCGTAAGAATTTTCTTTGTGCCGCGTTTTACTATGATACCGGGAAAGTTTCAGCTGCTTTTGGAAAAAGCGGTAGGGATATTTGACGATCTTGCCAACGCCAACAGCCCCCATCGTAACAAGTTCCTCGGTGTATATATATTTACCGCGGGAGCATATATTTTCATCGGAACGATCTTTGAACTGTTCGGTATACAGGTTCCGACGACGTCGGGATGAGTTGCCGCGTTGCCGGCGCCGCTTGCGGACATAAACGGAGCGATCGCAATGGGTGTTATGTCTTACGCGGTCATAATGTCGGGAGGAATCGCAGGCAATAAGTTTAAAGGTGTTCTTCTTACCTTAAAGGATTTCTCACTTCCTCTTTCCATGAGTTTCCGACTTTTCGGTGCGCTTCTAAGCGGTGCCCTGGTTACGGAGCTTGTATATTACTACATGGCGGTGAGCTTTGTGGTTCCGGTACTTGTGGGAGTGATGTTCACCCTTTTGCATGCGCTTATACAGGCATACGTTTTGACGATGCTCACCTCATTGTTCTACGGAGAAGTATCCGAAGTTCATCATAAAGAGAAAAAAGAAAAAGAAAGCAATAACGAAGAGATCACAGCCGACTTCGAAGCATAGTCGGTACAAAATAAAACACAGAATCCCCGGAGGTTAATTGATATGAAAAGATTTGTAAAATATTTTGCAGTTTTGTTGGCAGTAGTTTTGTTTGCGGGACTTATCGGCAAGCCCGTTAAAGCATACGCGGCTCCCGAAGAGACGGCCATTACGGAAGAGAGCGAAGCAAACACCACATCGGCAAAGGCTTATGCCGCAGCCATCGCAATCGGCCTTGCCGCTGCTGCAGGTGCCATCGCAATGGGTATGGTAATCTCCAAGACCGCTGACGGTATCGCAAGACAGCCCGAGGCCGAAGGGAAGCTTCGTACAACGATGATGCTTGGTCTTGTATTTGTGGAGACGGTAGTTATTTACGCTTTGATCGTAGCAATACTTGTCGTATTCGTATTGTAGGAAAAAGCACCGAATTTAAGCATAACTAATGGGACCGATACCCGGTCCGTGGAGGACAGACATGCCGTTAAATATCAATGTACAGCAGATTCTTCTGCATATGTTCAATTTTGTGCTTTTGTTTGGCATTTCGTATTTTCTTCTTTATACACCCATAAAGAAGTTTATGGACGATCGCAAGAAATATTACGAAGACATCGACAAGGAAGCAAAAGACAATCTTAAGAGTGCGGAAGACGCAAAGGTACTTTATGAAAACAAACTCTCGCTTCTCGATGACGAGATAGCGAAGAAACAAAACGAGGCAGTGACCGAAGCCATGAACAAGCGTGATGAGATTATAAAGCACGCCAAAGAAGAGGCTGCGGACATAATTGAAAGAGCCAGAAAGACAGGCGAGTTTGAGCGTGAAAGAAACGTTCTTGCCGCCAAACAGGAGATCGAGGCATATGTTTCGAAGGCAGCCGAGGAGATCGTACAAAAGGGCGATCCTTACGAATCATTTGCCAATGCCGTAAAGAAGGAAGCAACCAATGACTGAAACTAACAAAGCGTACCTCTTTGCGGAATCGGAACCAAGTGAGGTACAAAAGAATAGTTTACATAAGTTCATAAAAGAGGCGGTGGGAACCGACCTTGAGATCGTTTGGGAGAAAAGCGACAAGTATCCCGGCGGTTTTGCGTTAAAGATCGGTGAGAAGATATACGACTGGAGTACGTCGGGCAGATTAAAGCAGTTAAAAGAGCTTGTATCGGGTGTATCTTCAAGTGACGACATCATCCCGCTCATTAAAGATAAGTTAAGCGACTGGACACCGGCTGCACTTGCTGAGGAAATAGGCGAGGTGCTAACCGTCGGCGACGGAATCGTTACCATCAAAGGCTTAAGACACGCGACATACGGTGAGATACTTCTTTTCGAAGACGGAACGAGAGGTATGGCGCTTGATCTTCGCCCCGATGAGATAGGATGTATTCTTTTTGATGACGACGAATGCATAAAGGCCGGAAGCAGCGTTAAGAGAACCGGCAAGACCGCAGGTATTCCCGTGGGCGATGCCTTTTTGGGACGTGTCATAAACGCCCTGGGTGTTCCCATAGACGGACAGGGTAAGATAGTAAAGGAAGGTTACAGACCGATCGAGAGTCCCGCACCGGGCATTCTTGACAGGCAGCCTGTAAACGAGCCCATTCAGACGGGCATTCTTTCCATCGATTCGATGTTCCCCATCGGAAGAGGACAGCGTGAGCTTATAATCGGTGACCGACAGACCGGTAAAACGTCTATCGCCACCGATACGATAATCAATCAAAAAGGTCAGAACGTAATATGTATTTACGTTGCCATCGGACAGAAATCCAGTCTGGTTGCAAGACTTTGCGATACTTTAAAGAAAAGCGGAGCAATGGATTATACAGTAGTCTTAAGCGCTTCCGCAGCCGACACGCCATCCATGCAGTATATCGCTCCTTACGCGGGCTGCGCTTTGGCGGAGTTTTTCATGAACAGAGGTCAGGACGTACTTATAATCTACGACGACCTTACGAAACATGCCGTTGCATACCGTTCCATAAGTTTGCTTCTTGAAAGAAGCCCCGGACGTGAAGCTTATCCCGGAGACGTTTTCTATCTTCATTCAAGACTGCTTGAAAGATCGGCTCACTTAAGCGACGAACTGGGCGGCGGTTCGATGACCGCACTTCCCATAGTTGAGACTCAGGAAGGCGACGTATCGGCATATATTCCTACAAATATCATTTCCATTACCGACGGACAGATATTCCTTGAAACGGATCTTTTCTTCGCAGGACAGCGTCCCGCGGTAAACGTCGGACTTTCCGTATCCCGTGTAGGCGGTGACGCCCAGACAAAGGCGATGAAGAAAGCTGCCGGATCGATCCGACTCGATCTTGCGCAGTTCAGGGAAATGGAAGTGTTCACACAGTTTGCCACGGATATGGATGAGGCTACCAAGAACCAGTTAAGCTACGGTAACGGTATCATGGAGATGTTAAAACAGCCCCAGAATCATCCCTATTCTCACTGCGACGAAGTGCTCATGCTCACGATCGCGCAGTATACACGGTTTAAGACCGTAAACAAAAAAGATGTAAAGAGCTTCATAAAGGGAGCTTTGGATTACATTAAAGAACACAATTCAAATCTTCTTGCAAGGATCG
Organism: uncultured Lachnospiraceae bacterium; assembly: GCA_946639085.1. Classification (GTDB taxonomy): domain Bacteria; phylum Bacillota; class Clostridia; order Lachnospirales; family Lachnospiraceae; genus UBA1258. The sequence continues at coordinate 2,049 of CAMPBP010000093.1, read as the reverse complement.
ATTCCACGGGAAGACTTGAAGATATAGACAAGCAGGAGATCTGTCGTGCTACCGACGCTTACTTAAAGCAGTTTGAAAAGAAACACAGACAAGAGGCGTAATTGATTTAGATGTCCGATATCAGAGAGATCAGAAGGCACATGGAAAGTGTGCACGATACGGAAAAAGTTACGAACGCGATGCACATGATAGCCGCAACAAAGATGCGACGTGCAAAGAGCGAACTTGATGCCACAAGACCGTATTTTGATGCGGTTAGAAATGAGATCAAGCGAGTTTTCCGTGTTGATACAAAGATAGAAAGTAAATATCTTTATCCGGCGGGAGAACACGATCTTCCGGGCGCCTACGCCTACCTTGTCATCACGGCGGATAAAGGACTTGCCGGAACATACAATCAGGCAGTCATCAAAGAAGTGGAGCGTCTTGCAAAAGAGCACGAGTCCATGTTCTTTGTTGTGGGCGAATACGGAAGAAGATATTTTACCGCGCGCGATCTTCCTTATGACAAGGATTTTATGTTTTCCGCACAAAATCCCACACTTCAAAGAGCCCGTGTCATAACGGCACATCTCTTTCGGCTTTATTCGGAAGGCACCATTTCAAAGATATTTGTTATCTACACGGACCTGGTAAGCAGCATCGCCCAGAAAGTCAAAGTGCGAAGGATACTTCCTTTTCATCGCGGTGACTTTGTGGTCGAGAACAATGAAAAAGCAATAAAGAAACCCTTCGTATTCTATCCGTCCGTACCTCAGGTTTTGGACAACATGGTTGAAAGCTACATGGCGGGATATATTTACAGTGCTCTCGTTGACAGTTTCTGTTCCGAGCAGAGCGCGAGAATGAATGCCATGGACGAGGCAAACCGGAATGCGGAAGAATTGCTTTCGGAATTGAAACGTACATACAATCACGCCAGACAGAGCAAGATCACAAAAGAGATCACCGAGATATCATCGGGAGCAAAAGCTTTGGCACGTAAAAAAGAACGCAGGGAAAGGAGTGCCCGGGAACAATGAATGGAATTATAGTACAGGTATCGGGCTCGGTAGTCGACGTCAAGTTTGAAGGCGGAAACGTCCCCAAACTTCGCGACGCACTTTATGTAAACCTAAACGATAAAAAAGTATATATGGAAGTAGAACAGCACATCGGCGGTGACGTTGTCAGATGTATCATGCTGGGACAGAGCGAAGGACTTGCAAGAGATATGGAAGTTACCGATACCGGTTCACCCATAAAGGTTCCGGTGGGAGAAGCCACTCTCGGCAGAATGTTCAACGTTCTCGGTGAGCCAATAGATAAAAAAGGTGACATCTCTTCAGACTGCATCTATAAGTCGATTCACAGAAAAGCTCCCTCATTTGACGAGCAGAGCGCTGCGGTTGAGATACTTGAAACCGGTATTAAAGTCATCGACCTTCTTGAGCCTTATTCAAAGGGCGGTAAGATCGGTCTTTTCGGAGGCGCCGGTGTAGGAAAAACGGTCCTCATCCAGGAGATGATCCACAACGTTGCAACTGAGCACGGCGGATATTCCGTATTCGCAGGTGTCGGAGAGCGTTCAAGAGAGGGTAACGACCTTTGGCGTGAAATGAACGAAAGCGGAGTTATAGACAAGACCGCTTTGGTATTCGGACAGATGAACGAAGCTCCCGGCGTAAGAATGAGAGTTGCTCTTACAGGTCTTACGATGGCGGAACAGTTCAGAGATGAATCGGGACGAGACGTTCTTTTGTTTATAGACAATATTTTCAGATTTGTGCAGGCAGGTTCGGAGGTTTCAACGCTTCTCGGACGTATGCCTTCTGAAGTGGGATATCAGCCCACACTTGCAAGCGAGATGGGTATGCTTCAGGAAAGGATCGCATCCACAAAGGACGGTTCCGTTACTTCGGTTCAGGCGATCTATGTGCCCGCCGACGATCTTACCGACCCCGCACCCGCCACCACATTCTCCCATCTTGATGCAACCACGGTTTTGTCAAGAAAGATCGCCGAGCAGGGTATTTACCCCGCCGTTGATGCGCTTGCTTCCACATCACG
>CAMPBP010000092.1 GCA_946639085.1 uncultured Lachnospiraceae bacterium | reverse complement strand
CTCATCAAAGAGTGGAAAGAGGAAGATAAGGCCAAGAGAATAATGTACGTAATCTTATTTGTTATGATACTTACCACGATCGTAACAAGAACAAAGTTCTGGCCTGTCGCTGTTTTATTGGTGATCGTAGGCGTATCCTGTGTAAACAGGAAATTGTTTAGATCGGTGGATTACGTTTTACTGGTAACCTTTTTGTGTTTCTTCATATTCTCGTCATCGGTTTCTTCCAACCCCATTGTAAGTACCGTACTTAAAAAGGCGGTTGCGGGAAACGAGTATTGGTGGGCTATCGGACTAAGTCAGATCATCTCCAATGTTCCGGCATCCATCGTTTTGTATCCTTTCACCGAGAACTTTGCAGGACTAATATACGGCGCCGATACAGCAGGACTTTGTTCCCTTATCGGATCGCTGGCATCGGTCATTAATTACAGGATTTACGTAAGAGAATATCCGGGAAAAGGAAAGAATTTCATAAAGACTTTTACCCTCATAAGCTGGGGATTTTTCGCAATTGTCGTCATTCCCGGATTCTTGCTTTCCAAGTGGCCGTTTATGTAGATATTGTTAAAAAATGATTTTTCGATAAATGTAATCGCAAATAGTAAGAAGTTTTTCCCTCCTTTTTTTGTTACTGTCTAATTAGGCAGTTTAAAATAAGGAGGGTTATTTTATGGCAGTAATGGAAAAGCCTTTGGTTAAAGCACTTTCAAACGGCGGAAAATGCTGGCAGCAGGGATACGATAAATTCCGTGTGAAGGCATATGTTCCCGCAACGGATATCGACGGACAGGTTCACAACTACGGATTCAGAGCTCCTCTTCTTCTCATATTTGAAGAAAAAGAGATGACAATGGATGAAGCGGTTGCATTCGCCGAAGAAAAAGGTCTTGCAAAGATCGCTTCCGCAGTGGATTCAAGTGTCCTTTTTGTTTATCCCACATGCGACGGCGGTTGGGACAATGCAAACGAAGACCTTTACAAAGATCTCATTGCAGAGATCAAGATGAATACCGATTATGAAGACGGCATCGCAAAGATCACCGATTTCTTCAAAAGAGAATTCAAAGGTTATTTCATAAGAGGAGCTATTTTCAGAGCCGATATATACAGCTACGGTAAATCCGCAGACTACTGTGCAAAGAATCTTTTGAAGAAGATCGACGGCGAATACCTTTGGGGTCCGGGGGAGATCACTCCCGCCATGGTATCCATGGAAAACTTAAGTGTGGTTCCCGATGTACAAAGAAAAGACATCGCAGTACTCAGCGTCGGCAACTCAGATGCGGTAAACAAAGCTTTTGAGGGATGCGAAAATCTTCTTATAAAAGATAAAGCCGAATACGAAAAAGACTTTAAAGCATTCGTTCGCAAGTTTAAGATGTGGTGCGGAAAGATTGAGATCGAACCCGATTTTGAAGCACTTGATATGACCGAAAAAGCCGAGATGTGCGTTGTTAACACTTCCGAAAAGAATATGAGATACAAAGATCCCACTCACAAAGTCGGATACTTTGCATATTACAACAACGACACCTTCAAGAACGGTCCCGCTCCTTTGGTAGTAGGTTTCCACGGCGGCGGAGATTCCTCAATGTACCTTACTTTTGTCGCCGGTTGGTGGGAAGTATGTCATAAGAACGGTTTCCTCTTCGTTTCACTGGAAAACCATCAGGATGTTCCGGCTTCGGAAGCCATTCAGGTAGTTGAAGATATCAAAAAGAAATACAATGTCGACGTTAAGAGAATTTATGCCACCGGATTCTCCATGGGAAGCGGTAAGACATGGGATATGTTCCATGAGTATCCCGAAGTGTTCGCAGGCCTTATGCCCGCCAGCGCATTATTCCCCGTAAAGAACAATCCTTTCGGTCTTTCTTACGACGATCCGAGAATGAACAAGACCGTAAGTGTTCCCATGTTCTACTCAGGCGGCGAAGAATCGCATCTTGTTGAATTGCCCAAGCAGGGAGAAAGCGGACTTGAGAGAATTCAGTATCTCGCTTCCGTAAACAAGATCGTTAAGAAATTCGACGTTAAATTCGAAGACAAAGATTCCTGGGAAAATCCGATCTACGGTATTTACGGAGATGAAGTCGAGAAAGTACCCGATGAATCAAGAGGAAGCACTCTTACGATCAACTACTTTAAGAGTGAAGACGGTGTCGTAAGAACCGCTCTTGCAAGCATAAGCGGACAGGTTCACGAGTGCAGACAGCACACCTGTGAAAACGCTTGGAAGTTCATTTCCAAGTTCTCACTTGATAACAAATAAATATTAAACATAAAGAAAGGAAGAACTTTTAGTTCTTCCTTTCTTCATGTATATGAGGGGGAGGATTAAGATGCTTGATTATTCTTAGTTTTCTGCTGCTTCCTCTTCCTCTTCTTCTTTCTTTGAGTAGAAAGCGTAAAGGAGACTTGCTACTACTGTGGTTCCGATAAGAAGAAGGATCCAGAGGTAATTCTTGATATTGAAGCTCTTTTCAGCCTTTCCCGATGCTAATGCTGTAAGTCCGTCAGCGATCGTAAGATCTGAAGCGGGAGCTGAAATGGTAGCTGTAGGATCATCGTTGATGAACGCTATCGTTGCGGGTGCTCCATTATCAACGGTGTTGTCTTCTGCTGTCGGTGCAACAGCGGGTGTTGTATTGTTATCATTTGCGGAAGTCGTGTCTTCTGTTGCGGGCTCCGCTGCGAGAACCTCTTCAGCTGCTTCGTTCGAAGCTTCGATAACGGATGCTGCGGGTGCTGCCAAAGCTACGGGAGCTTCTTCAATGATGATCACGTCATCTGCTGCGGGTGTCGCAACTGCGGGAGTTGCTGCTTCTTCAGCATTTTCGCTTACAACTTCGACTACAATAAATCTGGAAAGATCGATGGATTCAACCACTTCCTTTGCTTCTTTGTAAGCTGCTTCAAGTTCGTCCTTTGTTGCCGTAGCTGTTGCAAGAGCTTCTTTTGCAAGAGCGATCTCTTTGTTTAATGCTTCGATACGAGCTTTCTGCTCACTCTTTGAAGACTCGAGTGTTTCAATCTTTGCGTTAAGAAGTTCGATCTTTGCAAGTGCTTTAGCCGCATCTTCTTTTGCTTTTGTGTAATCCTTTATTGCATCGATGGCTGATACAAGTTTGTTGTAGTCATCGTAGTTGTTCTCGTCTGTAACTCGGTTTACAGTCCACTTGTTGTTTTCATCAAGTTCGATAGATGCAAGGTAGAACATTCCGTTTTCAACATCTGTGTTTTCTTCAAAATCAGATGATTTTAATACGTAGTTATAATATCTTACCTGCTCATTTCCGTCTTTATCTATATAACTTGCAGATACACGGTTTGTTCTTCCGTTATCATGACTGTTGCTATTGTTCCATAACTGTGTATATGTTTCGTTGGCATATACGGTTTGATTGTTGACGTCTGTTCCCTTTTCGCCTTTTCCGGCAAGAGCCTGATCAAGATTCTTTTTATTTTTGAAAAGAACGGCTTCCTGCGCTTCCTTTTCGTCTTTTCCTTCATAACCGAATTTGAACTGAGGATCTTCTTCATTGGCATCGCCGTTGATTATCATATACTCAACAAGCTTTCCGGTAAGATCTCTTCCGAGTAAGAAGAATTTTTCATCGCCCTTAGCGGCAAACTTGTCGATCTGCTCATCGGTAAGCAATTCTCTGTTTGCTTCAATGTCCAGGACTCCTTTTTCATCGTAGATGGCCTTATCTCTTCCGTTAAGTGCACGATAGTAATAAACCATCATTGCGTAGTACTGATCCTGTATAGCCTCAAGTCTTTCCTTGTTATCTTCTTCTTTTGCGATCCTTGCCAGAGCGTCTTCAAGATCTTTCTTGGCCTGAGCGTTGTCTTCGCCTGCCTTTTCAAGAGCGTTTGCTGCTTCGGTATATGCTTCATCCGCCTCGGTGATCTTTCCTTCAACCTCATTAATTGCCTTGCCTGCTTCTTCGTAAGCAGTTACCGCATCGTCTAACTTGGTTTTTGCATCGGAAAGATTATCTTCAGCTTTTTCTTTTGCCTCAAAAGCCTCATCTTTGTCTTCTGATGTATTTGCCGTATCTGCATTATTCAAGGTATTTTCTACAGCACCGTCAAATTCCTTTGCAGCATCGTCAAAGTCACCGAGATCTTCGACCTGAACATCTTCGATCTCGTCAAAGCTTATCGTATCCAATGTTTCTTCGGTGTCGTCAACGGTTGTTATCGCTTCAGCTATAACCGTCTCAGCATCGAAACCGTCAGCGTATGAGCCGATTTCCCATCCAAATAAAAGAATAAGGCTTAATGCAAAAGCCGTCATTCTTGTAATGATCTTCTTTGAACCTTTAATCGTTTTTCTCATCTTAGCCTCCTTGCAAATACTTGCTTTGCTCCGTCCCTCATTATTTATATCGGAAACTCATGTTGTTACTTTAGGTTTTTTATGTTAATTATCTTTTAATAGTTTTTCGGATACTTTCGTATTTTCTACCATATCTTAATTAAAGAATAAGCAACAAAATAAGTTTTTATTGTAATGTCTTTTATGAGGCTATAAAATTGTTTTGTACGCTACGTTACACACATGCATTGGAGGTTAAAATGAGTGAAAAGAAGAGGATTTACTTAAAACCAGAACACGAAGATGTATTAAAGAACCGTCCCGTGGCTCCCTGGATCGATGAAGTTCCCGAAGACGACTTTGTAACTCCCTATCCTACTTATGAGCCCGGAAAATATTTTGATCTGTTTGAGAAGAAATACTTTGAAAAAGATGGATTCAGAATGAAATACTATTTCTTCGATCCTACAAAGAACGGGTATGACGGTAAAAAGAAACATCCCATACTTATATTCCTTCACGGAACGAGTAACTCTTTGGTAAACGATCTTTGCATCAACTATACCGGCGCGGAACTGTATGCCTCAAAAAGTTATCAGGATACACTGGGCGGAGCATATATACTTATCCCGGTGGCAAACGAGTATAAAGACGAGAACGGAAAAACCAAAGGCTTCTGGGATAAAGACTATCTGGTTCCCACTCACGCTCTTATAATGAACTTCATAAACGAGCATTCGGAAAACGTAGGAAAACGTATACTTTTCGGTAATTCGTCGGGTGGAAGATTTTCTTTGATGCTTATGGACAACTACATGGACGACTTTGACGCAGTTATTCCGGTAGGCTCCTGCGAGCTCGGAAACGATGAAGTTCTTGATAAATATGAAGAAAAAGGCAAAGTTTTATTCCTTGCCATGGGAAAACGTGACGAATTCAATCACTACGATCAGATGATCGCTCCCAGACTTGATAAGTTAAATAGTATGAAACACAGCTTCATATATACTCCCGACTGGGTTCGTAATGGGGATAAAGGAATCGCTTCCATAGACGGAGGAATCGAAATGGGACAGCATTGCCTTATGAATGCGGTACAATGCAATCTCATGTTTGACGACAACACTCCTATGGACGAAAGACTTCCTAAGGGGCTTACAGGATGGATAGCCGAAAACATATTATAGAAAAAGAGAATGATACATGTCTAAGAAATACTTAAATATCGGTATGTATGCCGATTATAACAATAAGAAGAAATGCTTTGAAAAAGCAAAGGAAATAATAGAAAACAAACAAATAACAGGAATGACGGTAAAACAGCTCGCTGCGGAGATCTACACACACGGATTCATCTACTATCGTTTTGACAAACTTCCAAAGTTCATCAAATACACAAGCCTGGCCAAACGCTTTTACAACAGCTGTGACAACGGTGTTGATCTCGAAGATGACGGTGATCGCTGGTACAGAAAGTTCGCTTACCGAATGATCTACATATTCTTATAACAAAAAAGAACTCCGTTTATCGGAGTTCTTTTTTCGTGCCCAGAACCGGAATCGAACCAGTGACACGAGGATTTTCAGT
>CAMPBP010000091.1 GCA_946639085.1 uncultured Lachnospiraceae bacterium | reverse complement strand
GCGACATATTCAAGAATGGTACAGCTTATCATTCCGGTGATGAACACGAGCACCGGATATTTGATGACCGGAAGACAGGTAAGGCGAAGCGTAAGCGCCCCGAGTCCGTATATCGGAATGACGGGGCCACGCATAAAACCTCTGTTTATCAGTTTACGATTTTTTATCGAAACATATGTAGATTCGATGATCCAGCCCATAACGCAGTATATCAGGAAAAAGAAAACTACCTGGGCAAATGTATAAGGTATCATAAAAAGCCTCTACTGAAATGATATTACTTCGTCTTTCGGTGCCTTGCAGGGCTCTATCGTAAGTGCCTTGAGCACGGGACCTTCCGCTTTGTAGCCGTCAAAATATTCTTTGGCCACCTTACAGGAAAGTTTAACCCAGTCTTTATCCTTCAAAGTACCTCTTTTATCGGTAAAGCAAGGAAATCCCAAAAACTGTATGTCTTCCGCACAGCATGTCATCACGGCACGTCCCGGAACAAACATATCCTTGGGGAAACCGTCGGCGATAAGACAATTGGCCGTAAAGGTAACGGTCTTTCCAACGTATCTGTCTATATTATCCAGCATATCGAGATACCATATGCCGAAAGTGGCATCGGTAAGATCGATCTTGTCAGCCGCAACATCGTAGGGAAGTTCTTCGTCAAGCGTCAAATTGATCTCGCCGTTCTTGTCTTCAAAGATGATCTCGGCAACCTGATTGAGTGCTTTGACGTTTCTTTTGTACGTGGGAAGTTTTTCATTCAAACCGTCGCAACGGTTAAAGATGATCATCTCCGATCTTTTCATCATCTCACCGAGAAGCGAACGCATATTGGTATAGTACAGTTCGAAAGACTTTGCGTCGATCATCGTGATCTGCTGCTCAAGTCTCCATAGTATGGGCAGCTTGAAATTCTTGTAATTCCACATGCCGTTATACTCAAATACTATTCTTTCGGGCTTGTACTTTTTATCAAGTTCGATGAGCTTTTCGGGTGCGATCTCACTTTCGTCTTCCACGGTCACTACCACGGTGTTGGTGGCTTTTAGCATGACGTCGTCGTATTCTTCTTCACCCTCTTCGCAAAGGATAAGAAGCGTGGTGCCTTTCGTTCTGAAATAAGGTTGCGAAAGCGTATATGAAATGAAAGAAGTTTTTCCGCTGTCCAAAAAACCGTTAATAACAAATACGGATTTCATAAATATCCTCCCGGTCAGAATGTGACCTATTTATCTCCCTTGCGAACCAAAATGAGATCTTTGATGTTATCCTCTTTAAGATCGGAACCGATCACGCAAATCTTGCCGGTATACTCGGGATTACCGTTACGAACGTTAAGCTCACCCGGAACGTAATCGAAATAGATCCACTCGCCGTTTTCTGCTGCAACCATACCTTTTGCTCTTAACACAAGACCGTACTCGACTTCATTCTCCAAAGCCTCAAGAAAGGCATTAACCTGCTCCTTTGTATAGTGAGCGCTTGTCTCCATGCCAAGACTTGTGAACACTTCGTCGGCATGATGATGGTGATGATCGTGATCGTGGCATCCGCAAGTGCAGCCTTCACCGTGATCGTGATGATGTTCATGTTCATGCTCATCGTGATCATGGTCGTGATGGTGCTCATGCTCGTGCTTGAACTCTTCAAGCAAAGCATCTTCGAATCCGGTTACGGCTTCGAATGTCTTTAAGATGTAATCCCCCGTAAGCTGATCCCAGGGCGTTGTGATTATCTTAGCGTCTTTGTTGTGCTCGCGGATCATATCCACAACTTTCTCAAGCTTCTCGTCGGAAAGATTCTGGGATCTTGAAAGCACGATCGTTCCCGCATGCTCTATCTGATCGATAAAGAACTCACCGAAGTTCTTCATGTAGATACGGCACTTTGAAGCGTCGACTACAACTACCGACGATCCGGCTTCTACGCCTGCTTTCTCGCTTGCTTCATGAACGGCTCTCTGAACGTCCGAAAGTTTGCCTACTCCCGAAGGCTCGATAAGAACACGGTCGGGGGCATATTTCTCAATGACTTCCTCCAAAGAAGCGGTGAAGTCACCAACGAGTGAACAGCAGATACATCCTGAGTTCATCTCTCTTATCTCGATACCCGAATCCTTCAAAAATCCGCCGTCTACGCCGATCTCGCCGAATTCGTTCTCGATAAGAACAACTTTTGTACCTTTAAGAGCTTCGCTTAAAAGCTTCTTAATGAGAGTGGTCTTACCTGCTCCCAAAAAACCTGAAATTATATCAATCTTGGTCATACTGAAACCTCCTTATGATTTATGTAAACCTAATCGTCTTTTTCAAGACAACCAAGTATATCTTCCGCTTTCACGCATACCGCTTCACCGTACTCACTTCCTCCCGCCAAAACGGCAACGAGTCTTCCGTATCTGTCATAGATCGGACAGCCACTCAGCCCGGGCATTGTATCGGCATAAAGAAACAGCATGTTGGCATCAAAATCGGCCACATAATAGTCGGTTGATTTAACCGTTCCGATGGTTGCGTTTGCCGCAGTTCCCACCGCCGAACCGATAATGAGCACTTCATCGTCAAGTTTCAATTTCCTGTAGCCTTCAAGGCTTACCGGCGTTTGCGCAAGGTATTCGTACGCTCCCTCATCAAGTGCATCACGGTCAAAAGAAAGAACGCACACATCCGGATTGTCCGAAATATATTTGACCGTTCCAAACCCGATCAGTCCGCAGTTAAACGACACGATTCCCTGCTCGTAACCTTCCATAAGATGCCCCGCCGTTACGATATCGACCCGTTTATCGTCAATGTTCACGATAACTCCGCTTGCGTGCTTTTCGCCCACATTTATCATAACGACCGCGTCACTTACTTTCTCAAGCAGTTCTTCGTCGCTTAACACTTTTGCCTTATCCGAATTTATCCCTTTACACCAAATAAGCCATGCCGCCGTAAATACGAGCGCCACAGCACATATGATAAGTATTGTTCTTCGCATATTCAATAAAATAAGTATTAAATAAAAATAAATACGAGTCGAACTGTAAGCCGGGTTATGTATTAGATGATCATCTGTCTAGGATCAATGTTACCATTGACCTCAAGCGACCTACCTGACAACAGACCGGGCCGGCCTATAGTTGTCCGCCTTTCGGCGTTTGGTCTTGCTTCGGATGGGGTTTACATGGCTACCGATGTTACCACCGGCACGGTAGTCTCTTACACTGCCTTTCCACCCTTACTGCGGGGAAAACCCGCAGCGGTTTGTTTCTGTTGCACTGGCCTGGGAGTCACCTCCACCGGACGTTATCCGGCATCCTGCCCTATGAAGCCCGGACTTTCCTCACCTGCTTTCGCAGCCGCGATCATCTGTCCGACTCGTAATGATTATAAATTTATACCGGGAACAAGGAACCGCCTATGAATTCTCGACAAAGGGATACGTTGGGCACGATCTTCGGATCGAGAGCCACAAAGTATTCAAGGAATTTAAGCAGTCTCTTTGCTTCGAAATACTCGGGAGCATCCTTAGGTATCTGGAAAAGGAGCGGCTCCGCGTATGTCTTGAATGCGGCCAGCTCGTACAAAAGAATGGAGTTGAACATCTCGTCCGCGTTCTCCTGGAAGGGGAAAATGTTGTTTTCTTCTCCTCTTCTTACGCTGGGCCACATCTTGATGGTGCTCTGAGCGCTTGTTCCGCGTGTTCTCGCATCTCTTACCATACGTCTGAAAAGTCGTCCGTCGGTAGTGGGGATACGATTGTGCTCATCTACGTTGATACTGGTAAGAGCACTTATATATATCTTGAATTTACTTTCGGTAGGAAGCGTGTGACTGAGTTTATCGTTAAGTCCGTGTATTCCTTCGATAACGAGTATATCGTCTTCTTCCATCTGCAAATAATTTCCGTTGTATTCTCTTACTCCGGATTTGAAATTGAAATGAGGAAGCTCAACAAGTTCACCTTTTAAAAGAGCGGTCATATCATCGTTAAACTTCTCAACATCAATGGCTTCAAGACACTCAAAGTCATAGTTGCCGTCTTTGTCCTTGGGTGTGTCAACACGGTTTACATAATAATCATCACACGCTATGGGATGAGGATTTAAACCGTATGTACGAAGCTGGATTGAAAGTCTGTGTGAGAACGATGTCTTACCCGATGAAGAAGGACCTGCTATCATTACAAACTTAACGGTTCCTCTTTCAACGATCTTTCTTGCTATCTCGCTTATACGTCTTTCCTGCAACGCTTCCTGAACAAGAATGATATCATTGATCCTTCCGTCGGAGATTGCATCGTTAAGTTCTCCTACAGTGCTTACGGAAAGCTTCTCGTCAAGCTCGGTGGATTCCTTAAGAGTTTCAAAAAGATGTCTTCTCTCTTCAAAAGGTCTTATGCTGGTCGGAGCGTTCGTCTCGGGAATAACGAGAACAAATCCCTCATCGTAAGGAATAAGGTCGTAATACTTTACATATCCCGTTGCCGGAAGCATATATCCGTAATAATAATCGACATAATCACCGAGTTTATAAATGTTTACGGTGGAAGATCTTCTGTATTTGAAAAGACTTACCTTGTCCATAAAGCCTCTGTCACCGAAAAGCTTGATGGCATCGTCCGTATCTATGCTTTCCTTTTCGAAAGGCAGGTTCTCTTTGATGAGTTCGTCCATTCTTGCCTTAACTTTAGCAATAATATCATCTGTTACTTTAAAGTTTCCCTTATAAGAACAGTAATATCCGTTTGCGATCACGAACTCAACTTTGATCTGCTCTATGTTCTCACGGCCGCATACGTCGTCGAAGGCTTTTAGCATGATCATTATCGCGCTTCTTGCGTATGTCTTGTGACCGGTGGAATCCGCATAGGTGAGGAAAGAAAGCTTTGCGTCTTTTGAAACTGTCTTAAAGAGCTCTCTTATCTTTCCGTTCTCAACTACCAAAGCGATGGTGTTATCGTATTCGCTCTGATACTCGTTTGCGATCTCTTCAAAAGTGGTACCTTTTTTGTATTCCTTTGTTTCTTCGTTAATGGTGATGAGTGCCATACTTTTCCCCCTAAGGTATTATTTGTCGTAAAGATCGATCACTTTTCTAAGTTCTTCGATTTTCCCCATTAGATCGCCGTTTCTCGCGTCCTTTATACTCCTTTGGTACCCTTCAAACTTCTCTATGTTCTTTAAAACATATTCTTTGTAGCCCGTATCTTTTGTTTTGATAAGATACTTTGAATATTTATCATAGAACTCTTCATCGCCGGTTTCTTTCTCCTTGCCCGGCCTTGCATCTATGATGAAATAAAACTTACCGCGCTCTGTAAGAAACTGTTCCTTTTCGATATGGAAACCAAGTTCTCTTATTTTCGCACGAACGACTTCGATCTCGGACTGCGGCTCCAGAACAAGCTGGGAAAGACTCTTAACTATATCTTTTCCGCCCTCAAGTATCGATGCGGTAAGTCTTCCGCCCATTCCCGCTATGATGACCGAGTCCGCTTTATCGTGAACGTTCACCTTTTCAAATCCGTCGGAAAGTCTCAGTTCGATACGATCCGAAACGCCCCATTCGAAGACGTTTCTTTGTGCCGCTTGTATGGGTCCCTCATTTATATCGAGACAAATGACCTTTTTCGCCACCTTTTCCTTTACAAGGGCAATTGAAACATATCCGTGGTCGCATCCGATATCAAGGCTGACATCACAGGGATGAACGGTGTTTTTGACCGCTTCCAGCCGTTTCGAAAGATTAATGGATGAATTATTCATCAGTCAAGATAATCCTTAAGCTTCTTGGAACGTGAAGGATGACGAAGCTTTCTTAATGCCTTTGCTTCAATCTGACGGATTCTTTCACGGGTTACGTTGAATTCCTTACCAACTTCTTCAAGTGTACGTGCACGTCAGTCGTCAAGACCGAAAAGAAGTCTTAATAACTT
>CAMPBP010000090.1 GCA_946639085.1 uncultured Lachnospiraceae bacterium | reverse complement strand
GTGCTCAAGGTCTCTATTGTAGCGGATGAATGGGTAGCATCTTCAATAAAGATCTCTTCCTCCCCCGTTATCATGTTACACTTTACTCCGGCGTCGTTAAGGCGGTCGTAGATCTCAAAGGCAAGAAGTCTTAAGGGAGCCAGATAGATGCCCTTCTTCGCGCGTTTAAGCGCTTCCAACGCATCGTACGTTTTTCCCGAGTTGGTAGGTCCTATATGAAGAACGAAATGACGTTTCATTTTTCTTGCGAGGGGGTAAAGATCCGGAATGTTTGTGGGAATCTCGCTCATGATCATCGTATTGAAACGCTTGTCTTCTTCAAGGAGCATGTGCTCTATGTCGAGATATACCCTGTTCTGATAAATGGCGTTATCGAATATCTCTCGTGATCGTTCTTTTATGGCCGAAACATGTTTTGAGTAAAAAAGGCGGAAATCACGCTCGAAACTCTCATGAGACATGGATCTGTAACGTGAAGCCTCGGGATAGTTTGAAAGAACGAACATCTCCGCAGCGTCGTAAGCGTTCTTTTTACCTATCTGCCTCCATGCCTTGCCTGCAAGAGTGGCATTTATGCCTCTTGAACGGGAATAACCCTTAATGGAACTGTAAAAGATGTTTTCAAGATTTATGTGGCCGATCTTCTCTTTGACCGCCCCATATGTTATGTCGGGAAAATCATAATACTTTACGTAATCATAAACATGTTTTACGTTGTCTTTTATTATATCGAATCTGGCGGCGGAGATCCTGTCAAGGAAGGCCTTTCTCGCCGCTATAAGCTCCGGGGAATTGACATCGACGGGCTTTTTACGTTTTTTCTTTCTGTAATATGCCATCTTACTCTTTCCATTCTTTGTATCACGTATCAGTTTACAGGGTTTTAATCATAAAAACAATCGCGTACGGCTTTTTTCCAACTTTTCAAATTTTTTATCCTATTTCTTTAAGGCCTTGTGTGTTAAATTGTTTATGAGGGTAACAGTTATTTGACAAGGAGGTATTTCATGATAAAGAAACCGTTTAAAGACATAGAACTTTCTATGCTGGGACTGGGAAATATGCGTTTTCACACAAGCGATCCCAAGGGCGAAAGCATTATTGACAAAGATGCGTTCGAAGTCATCGACTACGCATACAAAAACGGCATAAACTATTTTGATACGGCTCACGTATACAACAACGGTGATTCGGAGCGTTGCGTCGGCGATTGCATGAGCAAATACGACCGCAGCACTTTCTACGTTGCCACCAAATTCAACATTAACGCTTGCAAAGACTATAAGAAGATGTTCGACGATCAGCTTTCAAGACTTAAGACCGATCACATCGACTTTTATCTCGTGCACTGTATTCTCGACGGAAACATTGACGAATACCTAAGTTCCGGTCTTGTGGACTTTCTTGAAGAAAAACGTGCTGAAGGAAAGATCAGATATCTCGGCTTCTCGTCACATGCTTCAACCTCTACACTTGAGCGTTTTGCCGACAGTCATCAATTTGATTTTGCACAGATCCAGCTCAACTATTACGACTGGGTATACGGAAACTCAAAAAGCGAATATGAAGCTTTGAGAAAAAGAAATATTCCAATCATGGTAATGGAACCCGTAAGAGGCGGCAGACTTTCTTCTCTTACACCCGACTCCGAAGCGATACTTAAAAAGGCTCATCCCGAATGGAGCATCTCCTCATGGGCACTCAGATTCGTTAAGAGTCTTCCCGGCATTCAGGTA
The DNA here is from genome assembly GCA_946639085.1 of uncultured Lachnospiraceae bacterium. Taxonomy (GTDB): domain Bacteria; phylum Bacillota; class Clostridia; order Lachnospirales; family Lachnospiraceae; genus UBA1258. Next base: position 4,228 of record CAMPBP010000090.1, on the reverse strand, counting down.
GTCTTAAGCGGAATGAACAACCTTGAGCAGATAAAGGATAACATCGAAACGTTCTCGACAGACGATGTACTTTCAAAAGAAGACGAAGCCACTCTTATGGAAGCTTTGGATCTTTTCAAGAAGCAGCTCACGATCCCCTGTACCGGCTGCAGATACTGTACAAAGACCTGTCCCGTACAGATCAACATTCCCGAGTACCTTACCGTTTTGAACGATGTTAAGGCTAACGGCAACTTCAATCTCTGGAAGGCCGACAAGGTTGAGTCGGAAGGAAAACCCGCAGACTGCATAGGATGCCGTTCATGTACCGCACAGTGTCCTCAGAGTCTGAACATTCCATTCTACATGGAGGAACTTGCAAACAAAATGAAGAAATAATACCAAAAGAGCGGCTCGTACGAGTCGCTCTTTTTAAGTCTATATAATATCTGCCATCTCAAATATCATTTTTTCGGTTTTTTCCCAGCCAAGGCAGGCATCTGTAATAGATTTGCCGTATATGCCCTCTCCCACTTTCTGGTTGCCGTCTTCGATATAACTCTCAACCATGAAGCCTTTTACCAGCTTCTTAAGATCTTCGTGTTCATTTCGATATTTAAGCACTTCTTTTATAATGCCCGGCTGCTTGAACGGATCTTTGCCGGAGTTTGCATGGTTCGTATCGATGATGACCGCAGGATTTTCAAGATCAAACTCCGCATACATTTCCGCAAGCTTTGCAACATGCTCATAATCGTAGTTTGAAATGAAGTTTCCGTGCATGTCACTGTATCCGCGAAGCACCGCATGGGCATAAGGATTGCCGAAGGAATGCGCCGACCATCCTCTGTAGATAAATGAATGACCGTGCTGAGCTGTCTTAATGGCATTTAACATACCGTTGAAATCTCCTGCTGTAGGGTTCTTCATACCTACGGGTACTTCTATACCGCTGGCGGTAAGTCTGTGCTGCTGATCTTCTACAGATCTGGCACCGACAGCTACATATCCCAAAAGATCATCGAGATATTTGTGATTTTCCGTATAAAGCATCTCATCCGCGCAGGAGAATCCGGTCTCTTTTACGGCACGCATATGAAGCTTTCTGATGGCAATGATACCTTTGAAAAGATCGGGCTTCTCATTGGGGTTTGGCTGATGAAGCATACCCTTGTAGCCTTCCCCGGAAGTTCTGGGTTTGTTGGTGTATATTCTCGGAATGATAAATATCTTATCTTTAACTTTATCCGACACACCCTTTAAACGTGTAATGTAGTCCATCACACTGTCTTCGTTGTCGGCCGAGCACGGTCCGATGATAAGAATCAGACGGTCGTCTCTTCCGTCAAGTATCTTCTTTAACTCTATATCTCTTTTGGCGATCGTCTCAGATATTTCCATGGTCACGGGATACATTTCTTTTGCTTCCATGGGGATAGTGAGTTTACGCTCGAATTCCATATTCATAAAGGATAAACCTCCCGAAAATGCGCTTTACATACGATTTTTCTCCTCATGATAACACGATTTTGGGCATAAAAAAAGAAAAAATTGCATTGTTTACGTGAATTTTATAAACCTCTACGAAAAGGCCCCGAAAGTTTCCCTTCGAGGCCTCTTCGCAATACTTGTATATGCTGTGTGGTAGAATGCTATTTCCAAAGCTCACGCCAGTCGGTTGCTCCTTGCCATAAGAAGACCTGACCTTTGATGAGTCTGCAATCCTTATCCGCTTTTTTAATACTTTCCATCTCTTCTTCTGTGAGCGGATCTTTTGTGATACATTCAAGATTTGAATGATATTGCGGTTCTTTTACCGAAAAAGGTATCGGGATAACTCCGCGCTGTACCGCCCATTTAAGACAGATGAGAGCCGGATGAACGTTATGCGCTTTAGCAATATCTTTTATAACATCCATTTCTGTGGCTGCTATGTCATCACTCGTTCTGTCTCTTTCCGGTCTTGAAGGAGAACCTATGGGGCAGAAGCCTACCGGAACTATGTCAAGTGACTTTGCATATTCAAAAAGTTCCGGCTGCTGAAACGCGGGATGGCACTCCATCTCAAGGAATGAAGGCTTTATGCGGCAAAGACCGTATACAGCTTCCAGCTTCTTAACCGTCATGTTAGACATTCCTATATAGCGGACATATCCTTCATCAACAAGTTCTTCCATCTGTCGCCAGGTATCCATAAACTCTTCCACCGAAAACGGTTTGGAATCGGGATTTCTCGAATCACCGTCGCAGCCGGGTGCATGATAATTCGGGAAAGGCCAGTGAACAAAATAAAGATCGAGCTTGGACAGTTTAAGATCGCGAAGACTTTTAAGACACGCCTCTTTAACTCGTCTGTGCATATCATTCCAGACTTTTGAAACAATGAAAAGATCGTCTCTGTTTATATCGGTTTCAGAAAAAATCTTTTTTAGGACTTCACCGATCCTGTCTTCATTCTGATATACAGCCGCACAGTCGATAAATCTGTAACCTTCCTTTATGGCACCGTACACAGCCTCGGAAACGATGTCCGCACCGTATTTGTCTGAGCCGAAAGTGCCCAGTCCCATGGCCGGAATGCTCTCGCCGTTTGAAAGTTTAACCCTCGGTATATATTTTTGATCGATAACCTGTAACTCGCTCATTTATCCTCCGTTAATCGTTGAAAACTACCGCAACTTTACCGCAATTGCCCGATGCCATGAGTCTGTATGCTTCCCCTGCCTGTTCAAGAGGAAATTCATGTGTGACAAGGTCCTCGGGATGTATGTTCCAGCGAACCAATCTTTCAACGAGTTCTTCCATGAGCCAAAGCGATGTAACCCATGATCCGTAAATAGTCTTCTGATCGTGTATGATGTCGGGACTGGGATTGAAGTTTACCGTTCCGCCTTCACCTACAAAGGCGATCTTGCCCCACTGACGGGTAGCGCGAATGGCAAGCTGACGTCCCGCATCGTTTGCGCTGCAGTCAACGGCCCTTTCACATCCGTATCCGCCGGTAACATCAAGTATCTGCTTTAACGTATCATCGCCCGGCTTAAATACGTAATCTGCAAGTCCCAGATCTTTTGCGAGTTTGATACGATAATCGTTCATCTCAACACCGATCAGTTTTTCTGCGCCCATCGCTTTTGCAAGCATAAGAGCCGCAAGTCCCACAGGACCGAGTCCCGTTACCAATACCGCATGATCGCCGCAAACCCCAATCTTCTGAAGCGCCTCGTAAACAGTTCCGAAACCGCAGGCTACCTGTGCGCCGTCTTTGAAGGTAAGTTCATCGGGGAGAGCTATAAGGTCCTTCTCTTCGGCGAGAATGTACTCTGCCATTCCGCCGTTACGCTGCCAGCCGTAAGCGCGTCTGTATTTGCTCTTGCAAGAGATATAATATCCGCGTCTGCAATCGTTGCACACACCACAGCCCGAGATATGATAAACAATAACTCTGTCACCTTTTTTGAATCTTCTTAATCCTTCGCCTTCTTCCACTATCTCGCCGCAAGGCTCATGTCCGGCCGCCATTCCGGGGATATAACCTTCCGGACCTTTGCCCACATGTTCTCTGTATATACATCTGATATCGCTTCCGCAAATGGTGGTGGCGCGAGTCTTTATGAGCACTTCGCCGTGACCGGGCTTCGGAACTTCAAAATCTTTCAATTCAACCGTACTGTTTCCGGGCAATATTGCCGCTCTCATCTTAGTTACCATACGTACCTCCTGCGAATAATATGTAAGTTACTGTTTATAACATACTTTTTTATTCTTTGATGCGAAATAAAGATATTTGCCGAATTTCACCGATTCATGTCGCATTTTCGAAGGTTATTTGATATTATTACGGTATGAAGAAAAAATTGACGGATTACAACTTATGTTTTGAAATGGGAGGATTGACTTTTAAAGTGCTCAATCTCGTTTTTGAGCGTTTTGAAAGACACATTCCGTTACACAGTCACAGTAACGACAGTTTTGAACTTCATATAATACCATACGGATACGGAGAAGCCGAGATAGACGGCACAAAGTATCGGATAACGCCCGGTACGGTCTTCATGACGGGGCCGTTTGTAATGCATTCCCAAAACCCCGATAAAGCAGATCCCATGTGCGAATACTGCATATATCTTAAAGTTACCAAAAGCGGATACGGTTCATCGAAAGAAGAAGCCGTAATGGCTAAAACATTTCTCGAAACACCCTTTTGCATTCTAACCGATGACTTTGGGGCATCTTCTTTATCAAAAGA
>CAMPBP010000089.1 GCA_946639085.1 uncultured Lachnospiraceae bacterium | reverse complement strand
GTCAGAAGGTCAACAAGACATCTTCCGCCATCCGTATCACCCATCTTCCCACAGGTATAGTTGTACAGTGTCAGAATGAGCGAAGCCAGTATCAGAACAAGGATAAAGCTCTTCAGATGTTGAAAGCAAAGTTATATCTTCTCAAAAAAGAAGCGAATGCCGAAAAACTTTCCGACATCCGCGGTGATGTCAAGGAGATCGCCTGGGGCTCACAGATACGTTCGTATTTCCTGCAGCCTTACACCATGGTCAAAGATACGCGTACCAATGCGGAAAACGCAAACGCAGGTGCCGTACTTGACGGTGATATAGATCTTTTTATAAACGAATATCTAAAGTGGACGAACCGTCCTTCCGATCAGGAGTAAAATCCGACGGACCTTTCGGATCCCATGCTTCTTCTTTAACGGCATCGAGATAGAAGTTGGCAAGAAGCGTGTTAAAGAAAGGAACGAACCATAAAAGTCCGAGTCCGCATGCTATAAATCCGGCAAGCAGAAGAGGAAAGGCACAAAGGTAGGTAATGATAAGCCTGCCTTTTTTCTTTTTCATCAAATGGAATGATTCTCTGAAGATCGCAGGTACCGACCAGTCGGGGTGATCGTAGAGAATGTAAAAAGAAAGACCGAAGTAAAGCTTTGCCAAAAACGTAATGAGAAGCTCCAGTAAGAACACTCCGATCTCGGCATATATATCGTATTCTTTGGGAAGATATACGACCTCAAATCGAATGAGAGCGGAAGGAATGAGGGAGAGTACCGAGAAAGCAGTGAAAACCGACTGAACGAGTATCGCTTTGTCGGTCACTCCTTTAAAGCCCGAGAATATGTCGACTATATCCGCATTTAAGCCTCTTGCTATCTTCAGGTAGAAATTAGCCTGTCCGTAAACGAGTATACCGAGCAACAGATCGATGACAACGGTAATGACCACGCTGGTCAAATAGCTCATCGTGGTGGAATTGATCGTATTTGCGCCCGTCAGAAATGAAAGAAGCACCTCAACAGCGGAGAGTATCAATGTAACCAGAATGGCTACAGAGTATCTTCCGATGAGTTGCCCCCTTGCAAGTGCATAAAGCTTCTTTATCGGCTTTTGTACATATTTGTCTTCCATAAACCCTTAACCCTTGATATCGACATTCTGCCCGTTAAATGCATCTGCATGGGCAAAGTTTATTCCCTTGCCGTAAGCGGTGTCGTCTTTACTGTATTTGATCTTTGTGGTGGTGGTACCGCCCGAAACGTAGGTACGTCCGCATTCGGGACATACCGCGGTGTGGATGGCAACTACCGCACTTATTACTTTTCCGTTATTCTGTGCAGCTTTTGAATAAGCATTGGAAACATGTTCCTGCTCGTGAGCACGAACTCTTGCACCGGCGCTCTCGGGACTTATGTGAGCGGCGGTCTGAAAAGAAACGTCGTTTTCGTTGGATCCGTCCTGATATTTCCTGTGCTTGCACGTTTCACACTCGGCGGGTGAGGAACGTCTGCCGGCACTCTTTTTGGTGGTTTCGCCGGGGTTTTCCACGATGGGAGGTTTTTCTTCCTGGGTGGGCACAGTAATCTGAGCGGCAGGGTTGTTTGCCTGTCCGAGTGCATAGTCATTGTTGATAAGGTTGGATAAAGGTCCTATTATCGATGATGCCATCAGTCACTCCTTCCCGAGAAAAATCTCTCCATAGATTCACCGAATGTTTCACCGTTTACATCCCCGTACATTGAGCCGTAGAGCGTATCCATCGTTTCTTCGACGTTGTGTCTGTATTCGTCGTTTGTCTTAAGCGCCATAAAAACGCTTCCCAGTACAAAGAAAGAAATACACAAAGCGATTATCGAAGTGCCTAAGGCGATCTTTGCATCCGAATGAAATTCGGTGTCCGAGCCTCTTGAAAGGGAGGCAAACAGAATTGCAAATCCTGCCAGGATGATGGAAAGGAAAGGCCATGTGATAAAGACGATGGCGCACACCAGTGACGCTATTCCGAAAGCCTTTGCCCTTTGTCTCATCTTATGTTTTGATAAACGGTAATATTCGTAGTTCATAACCCTTATTTTATCACAAAACTTGCCGATTAAAAACCGATGTTTTATAATCGATAAAGGCGGTGTGTGTACACTGCCTTACGTATGTATAGCCATAGCTAAATCCAAATACATGCGTATACATATATATCATCTTATATGGACATTATCGGAAAGTTAAAAGAAGAACTTAATATCGAAAAGTGGCAAGTTGAAGCAGTTATCAAACTTATTGACGAAGGAAACACCATTCCTTTCATCGCAAGATACCGTAAAGAGCAGCACGGCAACTTAAGCGATGAGGTTTTGAGAAACCTTTCGGAGAGGCTTGTTTACTTGCGTAATCTTGAAGAAAAGAAGGCTACCGTTCTGGCAAGCATCGAAGAGCAGGGAATGCTTACCGATGAACTCAAGGCAAAGATACTTGCCGCAGAAACCCAGGTGCTCGTAGACGATCTTTACCGTCCTTACAGACCCAAAAGAAAGACACGTGCCTCTGTTGCCAAAGAAAAGGGCCTTTCACCCCTTGCGGATTTCATCTTACTTATGGATGCAAAAGAACCCCTTGAGATCGAAGCCGCAAAATATATAAACGAAGAAAAGGAAGTACTTACGGCTGAGGACGCCCTTGCCGGAGCAAAGGATATCATTGCCGAATCCGTATCCGACAACGCAGACTTCAGAACATATATCAGAAGTTTTACTTTCGACGAAGGCATATTAAAGAGTACAGCCAAGGATGAAAAGGCAGAATCGGTTTACGAGATGTACTATAACTACGAAGAGCCGATAAAGAAAGTTCTCGGTCACAGAACCCTTGCGATCAACAGAGGAGAAGCAGAGAAGATCTTGACCGTATCGGTCATCGCGCCCGTCGAAAGAATACTCGGATATCTTGAGAAGCAGGTCATTACGAAAGACAACGAGTTCACGACTCCCGTATTAAAAGAGGTTGTAGCCGATGCATATGACAGACTCATCGCTCCCGCAATAGAGCGTGAAATAAGAAACGAACTTACAGAGAAGGCTGAAGAGGGTGCCATCTCCGTATTCGGCAAGAATCTTGAACAGCTTCTTATGGCTCCTCCCATTGCAGGAAAAGTAGTGCTGGGATGGGACCCTGCCTTCAGAACCGGATGCAAGCTTGCGGTTGTTGATGAGACCGGCAAGGTTTTGGACACGAAAGTCATTTATCCCACGGCCCCTCAGAATAAGGTTGAAGAAGCAAAGTTCGAAGTTAAGAAACTTATCAAGAAGTACGGTATCACCCTCATCTCCTTGGGAAATGGAACTGCTTCGAGAGAATCCGAGCAGGTTATCGTTGATATCATCAAAGAATGTGACACACCCTTACAGTATGTAATAGTAAACGAGGCAGGCGCCAGCGTATATTCCGCAAGCAAACTTGCCACGGAAGAGTTCCCCAATTTCGATGTGGGACAGCGAAGCGCAACCTCTATGGCGAGACGTCTTCAGGATCCTCTTGCAGAGCTTGTTAAGATCGATCCCAAGTCCATCGGTGTCGGTCAGTATCAGCATGATATGGATCAAAAGAAGTTGTCTACGACCCTGGGCGGTGTGGTTGAAGACTGTGTTAACCACGTAGGTGTGGATGTAAATACCGCATCCGCATCCTTACTTGAATATATCTCGGGTATCACAAAAGCTATTGCCAAGAACATTGTGGATTACAGAGAGCAGAACGGAAGATTTACCGACAGAAAGCAGCTTTTGAGCGTTCCCAAACTCGGACCGAAAGCTTACGAGCAGTGTGCGGGATTTTTACGTATACTCGGAGGCGACAATCCCCTTGACGCAACGAGCGTTCATCCCGAATCCTACGAAGCGGCTCTTAAACTCATGGAGAAGTTAAACATTACGATGGATGATGTAAAGGAATTCCAGAAAAAGGCCGCAGCTGCAAAAGAATCCACCAAGAAAGAAAGACCGGAACCCGAAAAGAGACCGGCAAAGAAGCCTACCAAGCCTTTGGTGACCAACACAAATACCGCAATGGGTAAGGCATTGGCAGCCGCACTGGGCAATACTGCGGTCAAAGTTGAGGAAAAACCGGCAAAACCCGCAGCAAAGACCGAATCGGTCAATACATCAAGTCTCGAGAGTCGTGTAAAAGATAAGGCTGCCATGGCCAAAGAACTTGGCATCGGCGAGCTTACTCTTACCGACATCTTAAAGGAACTTGAAAAGCCCGCAAGAGATCCCAGAGCCGACATGCCCGCTCCGATACTCAGAAGCGACGTGCTGGATCTTGAAGACCTTAAGCCCGGGATGATCCTTAAAGGAACCGTTCGTAACGTTATAGATTTCGGTGCGTTTGTGGACATAGGAGTTCACCAGGACGGACTTGTTCATATATCGCGTATCACGAACCGATACATCAAGCATCCCCTTGAAGCGGTCAGTGTCGGTGACATCGTTGATGTAAAAGTACTCGACGTAGACGTAAAGAAAAAACGAATCAGCTTAACAATGCGTCTTGACGAGAAAGAAAAATAGGCATATATTCTTTTAGGAATCATCTCGATGATTCCTAATATCTTCAGGGCAGGGTGCAATTCCCTACCGGCGGTGACAGTCCGCGAGACCCGAGAGGGTTTGATTTGGTGAAATTCCAAAACCGACGGTATAGTCCGGATGAGAGAAGAAAGAATACGCTTTTTAGTGTGCCCTGAACATAGTATGTTCAGGGCATTTTCTTTCTTTTTACACTATTTCATTAGGAGGAAAAGAAATGAAAAACAACAAGATCACACCAAGGTACATTGCCGTAATCGCGATGTTCACGGCACTCGCATTCGTATCCGTAGTTATTGCAAAGGTTATTCCCAACGTAGCGGGCTTTTTGAGCTATGAGCCCAAAGACGCCCTTATCGCTATTGCGGGATTTATCTTTGGACCCGTTTCCGGCGTGCTTATCTCGCTGCTCGTTTCCTTTATCGAAATGATCACCATAAGCTCCACGGGTATTTACGGTTTTATAATGAATGTAATCGCAACTTGCGCCTTTGTTCTTCCTGCCACACTCATTTACAAAAAGGACAGAACAAAGAGAGGCGCCATCATCGGCCTTTGCGCAGGCGTTGTCATCATGACGGTCTGCATGCTTTTATGGAACTACATAATCACACCTTTATATATGAAAGTTGACCGTTCGGCGGTTGTTGGAATGCTCCTTCCGATATTCCTTCCTTTCAACGTTATAAAGGGCGGTATCAACGCGGGTATCACACTTATTTTATATAAGCCGATAGTTGGTGCCTTAAGAGCCGCAAAACTCGTTGAGCCTTCTTCGTCGGCTGACGGAAAAACAAAGTTCAGCATCGGATTTTTCCTTATCTCCCTTGCTGTTCTTATGACATTTGTACTTGCTTTTCTTGCAATGATCGGAGTTATATAAATGATTCTTCCCTTTACCATCACCGGTACGGTGATACATGGCAATTCACTCGGAAATACTATAGATGTTCCGACCGCTAACATCATTCCTGAAGAGGATGTTACGGGGCTAAATATGGGAGTATATCGTTCAAGCGTCGTTATTGACGACAGACGATACGATGCCATCACCAATCTGGGAGTAAAGCCCACGGTGTCAAGCGAAAAGCGCGTAAGCGCCGAATCGTTTGTAAAGGGCTATGAAGGCAATCTTTACGGCAAAAAAATAGCCGTAACACTTCTTGAATTTGCGCGTCCGGAGATGAAATTTAATTCTTTTGAAGAGCTGGCGTGTCAGATAAAGAAGGATGTACAAAGCATTTTGTTTTGTTGATAAAGAGCCCCTTTCGAGACAGTTCGAGAGGGGTTTTTGTTTCTTTCTACCGCCAAGTTTAACTTGTTATTATTTCAGTTTCATTATAGAATTAAATTAACTATGGGAATCGTTAAAACCATTGAAACTTTCAGTGCCGACGAGACATTTGCTCTCGGAGAGAAGATCGGCAAAGAGGCTTGTA
>CAMPBP010000088.1 GCA_946639085.1 uncultured Lachnospiraceae bacterium | reverse complement strand
GTTTTGATCTCTTCCGATCTCTTTAAGAATATTGTTTAACTCATCATCTGAATATGCATACCAGACATTGTTGTTCTTCTTTACCTGATAAAGCGGAGGCTGAGCAAGATATACATGACCCTCTTTTATAAGATCGGGCATAAATCTGTAAATAAAGGTAAGCAGCAATGTCGCTATATGAGCTCCGTCGACATCGGCATCGGTCATCAATATGATCTTGTCGTAACGAAGTTTTTCGATATCGAACTCGTCATGAATACCGGTTCCGAATGCGGTGATCATCGCTTTGATCTCTTTATTTGCATAAATCTTGTCAAGGCGGGCTTTTTCAACGTTAAGGATTTTACCTCTTAACGGAAGTATTGCCTGAGTCGCTCTGTTTCTTGCGGTCTTTGCGCTTCCGCCTGCGGAATCTCCTTCGACTATGTAAATCTCGCAGTTTTTCGGATCTTTATCCGAACAATCGGCAAGTTTTCCGGGTAATGCACCTATATCAAGAGCGGTCTTGCGTCTTGTAAGATCTTTTGCTTTTCTTGCTGCTTCTCTCGCTCTTTGAGCAAGTATCGATTTTTCACATATAGTCTTTGCAACGGAAGGATTCTGTTCAAGATAAATCGTAAGCTTTTCGGTTACTATGTTATCAACCGCTCCTCTTGCTTCACTGTTACCAAGCTTTTGCTTAGTCTGACCTTCAAACTGAGGATCTTCTATCTTTACGCTGACTATAGCTGTAAGACCTTCTCTTATATCTTCACCGGAAAGGTTTTGATCGTTATCTTTTAAGATCTTGTTTGCTCTTGCGTAATCGTTGAATGTTTTTGTAAGTGCATTTCTGAATCCCTGAAGATGGGTACCGCCTTCGGGAGTACTGATGTTGTTTACAAAACTGAATACACTTTCGTTGTAAGAATCGTTGTGCTGAAGAGCAACCTCAACATACACACCGTTCTTATCCCCTTCGAAATACAATACATCGGGATAAAGAGCTTCTTTACTTGAATTAAGGTGTGTAACATATTCTTTGATACCGCCTTCATACATGAAAGAAACTTCTTTTACTTTCTTTGTTTCTTTCTTTGCGGTTTCTTTGTCCTCTTCCGCATCTTCCATAGCGCGGTTTATAAGTTTATTTAACTGCTCGTCGCCTTCTTCTTTTCCTTCCAAAGCTTCTTTGGCTTCTTCGATCATGCTGTCGGTAACCAAGGATTTTGCATGCTCATCACTTCTGTCGTCGCGAAGTGTGATCTTAAGACCTTTGGTAAGAAAAGCCATTTCACGAAGACGAAGTTTGATCGTGTCAAAATCAAATATCGTCGTTTCGGTAAATATAAGTTTATCGGGAAGGAAAGTTACCTGAGTTCCCGTTTCATCAGGATCGCATTCGCCTATCTCTTTAAGAGAATATACGGCTTTTCCTCTTTCATAGCGCTGCTTGTACAATTTTCCGCCTTGTCTTATCTCAACTTCGAGCCATTCCGACAAAGCATTAACGACCGATGCACCTACACCGTGAAGACCTCCGGAAACCTTATATCCTCCGCCGCCGAACTTTCCGCCCGCATGAAGTATCGTAAATACAACCTCTACCGCAGGAATTCCTGCTTTATGATTGATACCTACCGGAATACCTCTTCCGTTATCTCTTACGGTAACCGAATTGTCGTCATTGATCACAACATTTATTTCACTGCAATATCCCGCAAGTGCTTCATCTACCGAATTATCCACTATTTCGTAAACAAGATGATGAAGTCCTCTGCTGGCTGTGGTACCGATATACATACCCGGTCTTTTTCTTACCGCTTCAAGACCTTCCAAAATCTGAATCTGATCGGCACCATATTCTGCTTTTACTTCGGTGTTACCCATAAATCCTCCCGGGAATACTACGATTCCTCTATACTTCCGTTTATAACTTTTATGACTTTATCTATTTGGAAATTATTATCAACAAAATCATCAAGACCGGTACAGGTTATTATAGTCTGAATATCTCCTATCGATCCCAAAAGATAATTTTGTCTTTTACTGTCAAGCTCCGATAAAACATCATCAAGCAATAAAACCGGAACATGACCCGTAAGTTTTTTAACTATTTCTATTTCCGATAATTTAAGTGATAAAGCAGCTGTTCTTTGCTGACCTTGAGATCCGTATTTTCTGATATCGATACCGTTTACGATAAAAGAAAAATCATCTCTGTGAGGTCCGACACCCGTCATCTTAAACCTTATGTCTTTTTCACGATTCTGATAAAGTTCTTTTTCGAAGTCGTTTCTTTCTACATTAGGTTCATAATGAATTTCAAGCTGTTCTTTTCCGTTTGTGAGCTTTTGATGAACTTCACCGATTATTGAATTTAATTCATCGATAAAAGCATCACGCTTGTCAATAATGTTACAGCCGTAAGAAACCAGTTGAGAATCCCATATATTTAAGGTATCCAGTAATTCTTTATTGTAAAAAGAATCCTTTATCAGCTTATTTCTCTGTTCGATTATCTTGTTATATTTTGAAAGATTGTAAAGATAAATATTATCAAGCTGGCATAATTCTATATCTACGAATTTTCTTCTCTCTCCCGGACCGTCTTTGATTATTGAAAGATCTTCGGGAGAAAACAAAACAACATTTAAAAGTCCGAGTAATTCGGTTGCTTTTTTAATTTTGCTTCCGTTTATGGCAACTATTTTAGATTTATCTTTTCTAAGCTGAATATCAATCTTTATTTCCGATCCGTCTTTATCAAGATACAAAGTAATATGAGCTTCATCGGAATAAAAACCTATAACTTCCTTGTCTTTTGCTCCTTTATGTGATTTTGTGGTCGCACACATAAAGATTGCTTCCAAAACATTGGTTTTTCCCTGGGCATTGTCTCCGAAAAGTATATTTGTTCCTTTGTCGAAGTATATTATTGAATTATTGTAATTTCTGTACCCTGTAAGTTGGATTGATTTGATATTCATTAATCTACTTGGTAATTTTTATTTCTTTGCCGTCATAAGAAACAATGTCGTTTTCGTAAAGTTTTCTTCCTCTTCGAAGATCTACTTCACCGTTTACAAATACATGCCCTTCCGTGATAACAAATTTTGCTTCGACACCGTCTTCAACAAAACCGGCAGCCTTAAGTGCCTGGCCAAGTTTAATATATTCGTCTCTTAATTTGATAATTTCCATAATTTTGTTATTTTACGAAGTTAACGGGTAAAATGAGATATACATACGTATCTTCTTCATTTCTTATGATGCAGGGATTCTTGGGACTCATCATATAAATATTTATTTCATCATCTTCAAGAACCTTTAAAGTATCAAGTAAGAACTGAGGATTGAAAGCTATATCTATATCTTTTCCGACTTTATTTACGGAAAGATCTTCGTTCATTTCACCAAACATTGTTTTCATGCAGAAGTTGATAAAATTATCTCTTACTTCAAAGATGATAGGTTTCTTTTCACCTTCTCTTAACATCAAAGTACTTCTGTCTATACAATTGAAAATATCTTTTTTGTTTACTTCAATCTTTGTTTCATAGTCTTTTGTGAGCATCTTTTCATAATCAAAGTATGTTCCTTCAACAAGTCTTGAAACTATTATCGTATTTTCAATCTCAAACAATACATAATTTTTTTCAAAGAATATTGAAACATCTTTATTTTGATCACCGGTCAATATTCTTTCGATTTCATTTAAGGTTTTTCCTGGAATAATAACTTTTATTTCTGAATATGAATTTTTTAAAGAACTCTTTCTATAAGCAATTCTGTGTCCGTCAAGTGCAACAAATTCAATATTGTCGCCGTTAATGTGAACAAGTTCCGAATTCATAATCTGATTTGTGGTACTGTCACCTACACAAAAAATAGTCTGTTTAATAAGTTCTTTTAATGAATAATCACTTATAAATACATTATTTACTCTGTTAATGCTTGGAATAGCGGTGAATTCTTCGCCGTTTTTACCTGAAAACTCAAGGTTAACTTTTTCACAATTAATTTTTGTAAAGAAATTATCATCAACATCTATCGTAATAGTACTGTCAGGAAGTTTTCTTACAGCTTCTGCAATAAACTTTGCATCCAAAGCTACATTTCCTTCTTTAATGATATTTCCTTCAATCTTTGTTTCTATTCCAAGTTCCGTATCGTTAGCGGTTAATGTAATAACTCCGTCTTTCGCTTTGATAAGAATACACTGGAGTATTGAAAGTGATGTTTTTGAAGGAACAGCTTTTGAAACGATAGATACACCGTTTAAAAGATTAGATTTTAAACATTCGATTTTCATGTGTATAAATTCCTTTCATCCGGTTTTTGATTTTCCTGGGTAATATATATATTAAGTAATTAATATTATTATTAATATAGTGTGTTGATATGTGTAAAATGTTCTTTTTACTTATAAAATAAACATTTATAAGCCTTAATAAATATGTTGTTAAAGTTCTTAAAACATTTAATAAGTCATCACTTATCAACAAAGTTTATAAATGAATATTTTTTATAATTTTATTTATAAAAAGTTATACATTTAAATTAACAACCGATGTTTATTATTATGGGGATATCTTCTTTCTAATAATATCTACTTTAGCTGCAAGATCGGGATTCTTTTTAATGTCTTCAGCTATCTTTGAAGATCCGTGCATAACGGTTGTATGATCTCTGTTTCCTACAAAAGATCCTATTTCATTTAAAGAAATATCAGTCATTTCTCTGCAAAGATACATTGCTATCTGTCTTGGAAGAGCTATTTCAGCATTTCTTTTCTTTGAAATGATATCTTCTACTTTTATTCCAAAATGTTCGGAAACTACATTTATAATATAAGAAGGAGTTATTTCTCTTGGTTTATCCGGATAAATAACGTCTCTTAATGCTTCTTCCGCAGATTTTAAAGTAAGATCTACGTTATTAAGCTTTGCAAAAGCAAGTATCTTATTAAGTGCTCCTTCAAGTTCTCTTATGTTTGATTTAATGTTGGTTGCAATATATTCAATTATTTCCTTATCTATATCACGATCGCAATTTTCAACATTTTTCATAAGAATTGCCATACGTGTTTCATAGTCCGGAGGTTGAATATCTGTACAAAGTCCCCACTCGAAACGTGATCTGAATCTTTCATCCAAAGTTTCCATTTTTTTAGGAGGCTTATCTGATGAAATGACTATCTGTTTTCCTGATGAATGAAGAGCATTAAATGTATGGAAGAATTCTTCCTGAGTTGCATCTTTACCTATTATAAATTGAACGTCATCGACCATAAGTACATCGACTGTTCTGTATTTTTCTCTTAATTTGGTAATATCCGAAGCATTACCGCTACGAATAGATTCGATAACTTCGTTTGTAAACTGTTCACTTGTAACATACAAAACTTTCATGTTTGGATTTTGTTCCAATATGAAATGACCTATTGCATGCATAAGGTGAGTTTTACCAAGACCGGGTCCGCCGTAAATAAATAAAGGATTGTAAGCGGTTCCGGGAGATTCGGCAACGGCAAGTGATGCCGAATGAGCCATTTTGTTATTACTTCCAACAACAAAAGAATTGAATTTATATTTTGGATTTAAATTTGCTGTTTCATAATTGATATTGTAAACGTTTGAACTGATCGAAGAGTTTTCTTTTGAAGAACCTTCTACATCTTTTTCAAGTTTAAATACAACATCATATTCGTGATTCATTATTTCAGAGATTGTTACTTTGAAATAAGATTTATATCTTGTATTGATATAATTAAGAGCGTGACTTGCTTCCGAAGGAATCATAATAACTACGGTGTTATCGCAAACATCGTAGAATCTTAAAGGTTTGATCCAGGTATCAAAAGAAATATCACTCAGTTCATATTCATTACGAACGGTATCTTTAATTAATTCCCATTTTTCACTTATTTCGGACATAGCTTTTCTCTTTCGAACAATAACAATAAACTCTCAAAATTAATCTAATTTATCTTAATATAAATAAGAAAAAATTTCAAATTATTCTTTATACACC
>CAMPBP010000087.1 GCA_946639085.1 uncultured Lachnospiraceae bacterium | reverse complement strand
CCGTGGCGGATGAACTGCCGTAAATGTCGGTGGTTATCTGCCTGTAAAGACGATCGACTACGTTTATCTCTTTGTTCAAGGATGTGATCATTCCGTAGTTTAGTGAGCCGTAATTACCCATGGGACTACCTATGGCGATCACAAGACTTCCGGCAAGACGCGATGAATTCGATCCGCCAAGCGTGGCGATCTCATAGCTTTCCTTTGTTTCTTGATTTATAGAATCAAGGGGAACGCTTAAAACGCAAAGGTCGGTCCTTGTATCCACCGAAACTATCTCGCCTTTTAACGATGTATCGTTGGGAAAAGTCAGATATATCTCATCCGCCTTCAAAAGATCTTTCAGATAAGTGACTATGAACAGATCGATTCCGTTGTCGGCAATTATGAGACCGCATTTCTCGCTGGTTTCCTCGAACATGTTATCAAACCAGTCCGTATCGGTCTTAAGAGCGCTGACACGTACGATGGATTTCTTGGCGGTATTGGCTATCTCGGTTAGTTTTTGATAAAGCTTCTGATAATCGCTTACGGTAAACTCAACCTTACTCATGGCTTTTTCAATCTCTTCCTCGGAAAGAGATGCCAGTTCGCTAAGATCGATCCCCGGATCGGGGGTAATGAGCATGTCTTCCGGATTAATCTCGTCCTCGAGAGGCTCATTGGGAAAGATTACCTGAGGCCTTGGTTTTTCTTCTTCCTCGTCTTTCTCAAAATATCCGCTTACAACAGGACCCAAAGCGTAGAACGCAACGCAGGCAACAAGACCGAAAACAAGGGCGGATACCGCCGAAATGAGCGTGCTCTTTGCAAGTTTTCCCTTGTTTACCGGACGTGACTTTATCTTCTCACGGATGATCGTGACGTCGCGGTTTTCCCCTTCTTTGGTTTTTATCTCTTCGGTTACTTTTCTTTCTTCATCCATATATCATTCCTCCGATAGCGGAAGTGAGAATATAAATTCGGTTCCCACTCCTTCGGTACTGATCACGTTGATATGCTCGTTATGAGCGTTGATGATCTCTTTTGTTATGGCAAGACCGAGTCCCGTTCCCTTCTTGTCCTTACCTCTTGAGATGTCGGACTTGTAGAAACGGTCAAACACGAACTTGATATCGTCTTTTGGAATTCCTATTCCCGAATCCTTGACCGATACGAATACTTTGTTGTGTTTCTCGGTAGTTTCAATCTTGATGGACGAATCGTGATGCGAAAACTTGATGGCATTGTCAAGCAGGTTATAAAGCACCTGACCTATCTTCATCTCGTCTGCATGAACATAAATATTCTCGTCAAATAAAACAAGATCGATGGTAATGCCTTTCTTCTGGCAGGTTCCTTCGAAGGAAGCTGCCGTCTGACGGATGACATCGTTTATGTCAAAATCCGAATAATCAAGCACAACACCCTTCATGTTAAGGTTATTAAGAGCAAGCAATCCGTTTGTCAGCTTTGTAAGTCGCTCGGTCTCGCTTAACACGATTCCCAGATATTTATCGTGCATTTCGGGAGGAATGGTACCGTCGATCATAGCCTCCAGATATCCTCTTATGGAAGTAAGGGGAGACCGGAAGTCGTGAGATACGTTTGCGATGAACTTCTTTTGATTGTCCTCACCTCTTGCAATCTCGGAAGCCATGTAAGAAAGAGTGGCAGCAAGATAGCCCATCTCATCGTCCGAATCCACGCTGAACTCATAGTGAAGGTTTCCCGAAGCATATTGCTCGGTAGCCTCCGTGATCTTTTTAAGCGGGAAATAAACCATCTCCGTAAAGAAAAACAGGATGATAAGAGACATTACGAAAAGAATAGCCAAAAGAAGGTACGATATGGCAAGGAAGTTGTCGCTTTGCTTTTCTATCGTATCTATCGAATAGTGGATGACAACGTATCCGTTTACTTTAAACTCAGCCACGATGGGCGCAAAAACACTTAACTGCTCTTCGGAAAAACTGTCAAAGAAAGTACCTACGGTGTACTTTTCTTCACCGGCTACAGTAGGATCGAAGCCCTGTACTATGATCGGATTCTCGACATCGATGGGTTTATCGGTTGCCATGATCATTCTTCCCGAAGGGTTGATGATCCAGATTGTTGCGGGCATGAATTCGGCAAGAAGATCCATCTGCTCTTTCACGTCCGAAAGCGCTCTGTCTTTTGTGTAAAGATCGACAGCATAAGTGTTTGCGATCAGGTTGGCTTCACGATAAAGTGCAGACGCCTTTTCTTTCACCAGACGGTTATACGTGGTCTGGGAAACAAAGGAGCTGACTATTATAAAACCAAACACACCGAAAATCAGATATGCCAGCAAAAATTTTAGATACAGTGTTCTTTTCATTGTTTATCTGTCTTGGTTTCGAACTTGTAACCTATTCCCCAAATTGTGGATATCTTCCACTGCTCGTGGTCGTTTATCTTCTCACGAAGACGCTTTATGTGCACGTCAACGGTACGTGTGTCACCGACGTAATCGTAGCCCCATATCTTATCCAAAAGCTGCTCTCGGGTAAAAGCGTGGTTGGGCTGCGATGCAAGGAAATACAAAAGCTCAATCTCCTTTGGCGGCATCTCCACCGTCTCATTGTTGTATGTTACGGAATAATCGGTAAGGTTTATCAAAAGATCGGGGTATCTGACGATCTTTTCATCCGTCGTCTCAGCGACGGGAGCACTCTGCTTTGTACGTCTGAGCACCGCCTTAACTCTGGCCACGAGTTCCTTTGAGTCGAAAGGTTTCTCGATATAATCGTCGGCTCCCAGTTCAAGGCCGAGAACCTTATCAAAAACCTCACCCTTGGCGGAAAGCATGATTACCGGAGTCTGAGATTTCGTGCGGATGGTTCTGCACACCTGATAGCCGTCAATGCCCGGAAGCATAAGATCCAGCAAAACAAGGCTCGGCTCGTAGGAATCGAATATCTCCAGTGCCGATTCGCCGTCGTTGCAGATCTTCGTATCAAAGCATTCTTTGATAAGGTACAAAGAAACCAGTTCCGCAATATTGTTGTCATCGTCTACGATCAATATTTTTTGCCTGTTGACCATTTAGTCCCCCTTTTTCGTTACTTGAAAGTAACTATTGTGACTCCGGCGTCACCTTCTCCGTGTTCGCCGGCTCTGTATGATTTAACGTAACTTAACTTCTTTAAATGACTTTGTACCGCACTTCTTAAAGCGCCTGTTCCCTTACCGTGAACTATTCGTACGCTTTCCATGTGGGAAAGATATGCGTCGTCAAGGTATTTGTCCAAAACCGCCAAAGCCTCATCAACGGTCTTTCCAATAAGGTTGCATTCGTAGGAAATGCTCATGGCCTTTGACATCTTCATGCCTGAAGAAAAGCTCTTTCCCTTCGAAAGACCCGGAGCAGTTATCTCCTGTTCCATTACGAGAACAAGATCTTTTATGTTCGTCTGTGACCGAATGATACCGCACTGAACGTACAGATTTCCCTTTGAATCGGGAAGTGTGCTTACGGTTCCTTTAAGTCCCATGGAAACGATCTTTACGCTGTCGCCGACTTTGATATCTTTGGCATTAAGTCCGCTTGCTTCGTCGGTTTTTTTCTTAACCGCCAGCTTTCCCGATCGGTCTTCCATCTTGGTGCGGATGTTCTGACGTCTGTGTTCCAGCTCTTTCATGGAAATGTTGGTGCCCGCTTTTTGCATTATGCGGATAGTTTCGTCGGCATAATCTTTGGCATCTTTTAATATGTCACGAGCTTCCTCGTTGGCCTCGCGAAGTATCCTGTCTCTTGATTCGTTCAATTTCTCGAGTTTTTCGTCAAGATACTTTCTGTCGGCTTCTATCTTCTGTCTTTCTTCGTTAAGCTCTTCTCTGTCGCGCTCCATCTTTACGCGCTTGCTTTCAAGATCGGAAATAACATCCTCGAATCTTTCGGAATCCTCGGATATCTGAGCTTTTGCGCTTTCTATTATGTCGCTTGAAAGACCGAGTTTTGACGATATGGCGAAGGCGTTGGACTTACCCGGAATACCGATGAGAAGTCGGTATGTGGGGCTTAACGTCTCCACATCAAATTCACAGCAGGCATTCTCCACAAAATCAGTGGAAAGAGCAAACAGTTTAAGTTCGCTGTAATGAGTCGTAGCCATGGTACGTATACCGCGGTCATGCAAAAACGAAAGTATCGCGATGGCAAGAGCTGCACCTTCCGTGGGATCGGTTCCCGCACCCAGCTCATCAAAAAGACAAAGGGACTTTTCGTCCGCATTTTTAAGTATATGAACAATGCTCTTCATGTGAGAAGAAAAGGTAGACAAACTCTGTTCAATACTCTGCTCGTCACCGATATCCGCAAAAACTTCGTTAAATACGGAAAGTTTTGAACGGTCTCCCGCAGGAATATGAAGTCCGGCCTGTCCCATCAAAGTAAACAGACCGACAGTCTTTAATGTGACTGTTTTACCGCCGGTATTGGGACCGGTAATGACCAGAAGATCAAAGTTCTCACCAAGAGATACATCTATGGGAACAACTTTGTTTTTATCAAGAAGGGGATGTCTTCCCTTTCGTATACTTATTATGCGATCGTCGTTAAACACGGGACGGGTTGCATTTTGTTCAAGGGCCAGGCCTGCTTTTGCAAATATAAAGTCAAGCTTTATCATAAAGTCTGCGTCGGTCTTTAACTCTACGGTATGCTCTGAAAGCTGTGCGGAAAGATTCGCAAGTATAACGGCGATCTCTTTTTCTTCGTCAAGCTCAAGCTGTCTTATCTTGTTGTTCAGTTCAACCACCGCCTGAGGCTCTACAAATATGGTGGCACCCGTGGAAGACTGATCGTGTATCATACCCGAAACCTGGCTTCTGTGCTCTGCCTTTACGGGTATACAGTAGCGGTCGTTTCGCATGGTAACAACGTGATCCTGAAGGTAGGAAGAAAGACTTCCGTTTACCAGTCTGTTAAGCTCGGCGTGAATCTTTTCGTTGGTCTGCTGAAGGCTCTTTCTTATGGACTTAAGAGTGGGGCTTGCATCGTCCGCCATATGTCCGTCTTCGTCGAGAATGCATTTGTTAATCTCATCGGCGGTACGCGTCAGAGGCTCCAAAAGATTGAAATAATCATCCAGTGAGTCTGTGGTCTCATCACCTTCCTCACGCTTTCCCCATGATTTGACTCTGTTTACGTTTGAGAGAAATCGGGCGAAAGAAAGAAGCTCCGCTGCCGTAAGGGAACTGCCTATCTCAAGACTTTTTAAAGAAAACCCGAAATCCTTTACCGAACCGAAAGAAATGCTGCCCTTTTTGATAAGACGGGTAAGGGCATCCGAAGTTTCCTGCTGGGCTTCTTCGATAAGTCTTATATCGGTCATGGGTTTAAGCTCCCGGCAAAGTTTCTTACCCGGAGCTGACCCCGCCTTTTCTTCCAAAAGGCGGATCACATTTGTATATTCAAGAGTGTTTAATACTTTTTCGTTCATCTTCTTTTTCTTTTGTGCATATTTTAGATAATTTTAGCATAAACTACGGGCTTTTACCACACTCAGACTCTCTTAAACGACTGGAACAGTATGTGAAGATATGATATGATTTTTTGTAACGAAACATCAAAGATACTTAAGGAAAAACATGAACAAAAAAGCCTTTATCGATACAATCAAAGAACTTTTTTCTTTTTGCAGAAAGAAACTTATCATCTCCCTCATATTCGGTTTTTTGATCGGACTGTCATTCGTGCTGGGTTATCAGCTTGAAAAGTACGGGATGACGCTTCCGGGATTTTCCGGAAAAGGAAAGATCTTTCTTTTATCACTTCTTATCATGATCCCCGCAGGCTTAGTAACTTATGTGTGTCTTGGGATCACGGAAAAGTACCCGGTGGAGAAGCCCGGTTCAGTAAGACCGAAAAGAATCTTTTTCATGAGTTTTATCTTCCTCATGGGCTTTCGCGTTCCCATCTTTTTGGCTTATTACCCCGCTGTAATGAGTTACGATTTCGGACGCCAGTTAAGCGAAGCCGTCAACGGACATAAGTACTTCTGGGATTATCAGCCTCTCATTCATACGGAGCTTAT
>CAMPBP010000086.1 GCA_946639085.1 uncultured Lachnospiraceae bacterium | reverse complement strand
ATCAATTTAAGTGTGCTTGATAGCTTTGATGACGGCGCAACAGTTGACGTAGAAGCACTTATCGCTAAGGGAATCATCAAAGATCCCGCTGATGGTGTTAAGATTCTCGGCAACGGTGAACTTACCAAAAAACTCAATGTTAAGGTAAACGCTTTTAGTGAGTCAGCTAAAGAGAAGATTGAGAAACTTGGTGGAACAGCTGAGGTGATCTGATGATTAAGACACTTAGAGATGCATTAAAGATTAAAGAAATCAGAGAAAAGCTTTTATATACGTTACTTATGATCATCATAGTACGTATCGGATGTCAGCTTCCGGTTCCCGGCGTTGACAGAGGCTATTTTGCAAGCTGGTTCTCACAGCAGACCGGCGACGCTTTTAACTTTTTGGATGCATTCACTGGTGGTTCATTTTTAAGTATGTCATTATTGGCACTTAACATTACACCTTACATTACTTCTTCGATCATCATGCAGCTTCTTACAATTGCCATTCCGGCACTTGAAGAGATGCAGAAAGAAGGCGGAGAAGGTCGTAAGAAGATTGCGTCCATAACACGTTATGTGACGGTTGCTCTTGCACTTATCGAATCCACAGCCATGACGATCTCATTCGGCAGTTCGGGACTTTTGCAGAAATTCAATGCATTAAACGTCATCACTGCAATCATGGCACTTACCGCAGGCAGTGCATTCGTAATGTGGATCGGCGAGAGAATAACGGAAAAGGGTATCGGTAACGGTATCTCCATTATCCTTCTTGTCAACATTATTTCACGTATCCCTCAGGATATGTCGGCATTGTTTGCTCAGTTTGTAAACGGAAAGAGAATTGCAACCGCAATACTTTCGGCTGCGATCATCATAGCCATTTTGGTTCTTATGATCATGCTTGTAGTACTTCTTAACTCGGGTCTTAGAAAGATCCCCGTACAGTACGCAAGAAGATCGCAGGCAGGCGGCAAGATGGGTGGAGGAACGGCTTCGAACCTTCCCATCAGAATCAATACCGCCGGAGTTATCCCGATCATCTTTGCATCATCACTTATGCAGACACCGGGAATTATCTCCAGATTTGCAGGCTACTCGGGAACGGGCGCTTGGAACACGATTCTTAAGTTCTTAAGCTCAAGATACTGGGTAGACAAAACACAGCCCGTATATTCCATCGGTTTACTTGTATATTGCTTGCTCGTAATCGTATTTGCATACTTCTACACATCAATTACATTTAACCCTATTGAGTTTGCGGACAACTTAAAGAAGTCCAACGGCTTTATCCCCGGTATCAGACCCGGTAAGCCCACCAGCGACTATCTTACAACGATATTGAACGCCATCATATTCATCGGCGGTGTAGGCCTTGTTATCGTAGGTATTCTTCCCTACATTTTCTACGGTCTGTTCAAAGCAGAGGTTACATTCCTCGGCACCAGCCTTATCATTATCGTAAGTGTTATCATTGAAACACTTAATCAGATTGAGAGTATGATGCTTGTAAGAAATTACAAGGGATTTTTAAATCAGTAATGCATATAATCTCGGAGCAGGGTTTTCCTGCCCCGAGGCTTTTGCGTTAAACAGGAGACGAAAAAGAGAATGAAAATAATAATGTTAGGGGCTCCGGGTGCCGGCAAAGGTACTCAGGCTGAAATGATCTGTGAAAAATACGGCTTACCTCACGTTTCAACAGGCGACATTTTCCGTGCCAACATTAAGAACGGAACAGAGCTTGGTAAGGAAGCTAAACAATATATGGATAAGGGACAGCTTGTTCCCGATGAACTTACTGTAAAGATACTTCTTGACAGAGTGGCTCAGGATGACTGCAAGAACGGTTACGTTCTCGACGGATTCCCCCGTACCATTCCGCAGGCGGAAGTATTGGAAGATGCTCTTAACAAGCTTGGCGACAAGATCGATTATGCGATCAACGTTGAAGTTCCCGATGAGAACATCATCAATCGTATGTCGGGAAGAAGAGCATGCGTAAACTGCGGTGCCACATACCATGTTGTATACGCACCCACAAAGGTTGAAGGCATTTGCGACAAGTGCGGGGAAAAACTCATTCTTCGTGACGATGACAAGCCCGAAACCGTTAAGAGCAGACTTGACGTATATCACAAGCAGACCCAGCCTCTTATTGAGTTCTACTCAAAGAAGAATATCTTAAAAGAAGTGGATGGGACGGTGTCGATGAACGATGTCTTTAATAACATTGTTGCCATCCTGGGTTAAGAAAGGATTAGGTATGTCAGTTTCAATTAAATCTCCTCACGAGATCGAACTTATGAGAGAATCGTGCAGGATTTTAAGTGAAGTATATGAAGAGATGGGCAAGATGATCGAGCCCGGTATCTCTACACTCGACATTGATAAAGAAGGCGAGAGGCTTATAAGGAGCAGAGGTTGCATTCCGAACTTCCTTCACTACAACGGTTATCCCGCTTCGGTGTGTGTATCGGTAAACGACGAGGTCGTTCACGGTATACCCAATAAGAATCACAAGATAAAAGAAGGCGATATCGTAAGCCTTGACTGTGGTCTTATCTATAAAGGATATCACTCCGATATGGCAAGAACATATCCGGTAGGAAAGATATCTCCCGAGGCGCAGCAGCTTCTTGACGTTACAAAACAGGCTTTCTTTGAAGGTATCAAGATGGCTAAGGCCGGAAATCATCTTTATGACATCTCCGCAGCCATTGACGATTATGTAACACCCTTCGGATACGGAATAGTAAAAGATCTTGTAGGCCACGGCATAGGAACAAAGCTGCATGAAGATCCTCAGATACCCAACTTCAGACAGAACAGAAAGGGTATAAAACTTGAGGCCGGAATGACGCTTGCAATCGAACCGATGATCAATATGGGCGGCTGGGAAGTATGCTGGCTCGATGACGACTGGACGGTCGTTACCGAAGACGGAAGCCTTTCCGCACATTATGAGAACACGATCTTAATAACGGACGGCGAGCCCGAAATACTTACACTCAGACAATGATAACCAGCACATATATAAGGAGTAATGCATGTCGAAATCAGACGTAATTGAAATTGAAGGAACCGTAGTCGAAAAACTTCCCAACACAATGTTCAAGGTTGAACTTGAAAACGGACATCAGGTGCTTGCCCACATCAGCGGTAAGCTTCGTCAGAACTTCATCAGAATTCTTCCCGGTGACAAAGTTACACTGGAACTTTCACCCTATGATCTTACCAAGGGAAGGATCATTTGGAGAGATAAGTAAAAAAGTTGTAAAAAACAAAAAATAATTGTTGCATTAAGCAAAAGGCCGTGGTACACTAATACTCGGCCTTTTTCGTGCGTAGAGGGGGTATTATGCCCTTTTTAAGCGGAAAAGAGCACGTAACTTGGAGAACTGAAAGGAGGCAACTATGAAAGTAAGATCTTCAGTTAAACCGATTTGCGACAAGTGTAAAGTTATCAAGCGCAAGGGAAAGATCAGAATCATCTGTGAAAATCCCAAGCACAAACAGGTTCAGGGCTAATCCGAATCCGGTAACACAACGGATTTAAAGTATATATATCGTAGCGAGCCTACGTATAAGATACTTTTGATACCGCAAGAGCTCATAATACGGGAGCTCGTACCTTGTCGGAAAAGCCGGATGCCGATCCGGCCGGGATGTAAATCCCCAATCAATCAGTATGGCACATAAGTGCCGCGCCAATTGGCGAACATAGCGTGTAGCCGCGCAAAGAAATGGAGGAAACGTAAATGGCTCGTATCGCAGGTATTGACTTACCCAGAGAAAAACGTGTTGAGATCGGACTTACCTATATCTACGGAATAGGAAGAACAAGCTCAAACAAGATTTTGGAAGCTGCAAAGGTTAACCCTGACACTCGTGTTAGAGACCTTACAGACGAAGAAGTTAAGAAGATCAGTGAAGTTATCGAGGAGCATTACATGGTAGAAGGTGATCTTCGCCGTGAGACAGCTCTTAACATCAAGAGACTTCAGGAAATCGGATGCTACAGAGGTATCCGTCACCGTAAAGGTCTTCCCGTTCGTGGTCAGAAGACCAAGACAAACGCTCGTACCAGAAAGGGTCCGAAGCGTACAGTTGCTAACAAGAAGAAATAATTGTGAATGAAAGGTTGAAAGTAGGTTAGTTTATCATGGCTAAAGTTGCAAAAAAAGTAACAAAAAAGCGCGTTAAGAAAAACGTTGAACGTGGACAGGCACATATCCAGGCATCTTTTAACAACACTATCGTTACACTTACAGATGCTGAAGGAAATGCTTTAAGTTGGGCAAGTGCCGGTGGTCTTGGATTTAGAGGTTCAAAGAAATCTACTCCCTATGCTGCACAGATGGCAGCAGAGACAGCTACAAAGGCTGCTCTTGTACATGGCTTGAAATATGTTGACGTATTCGTAAAGGGACCCGGTTCGGGTCGTGAAGCAGCAATCCGTGCGTTGGCAGCAAGTGGTTTGGAAGTAGTTTCTATCAGAGACGTAACTCCCGTACCTCATAACGGATGCCGTCCTCCCAAGAGACGTCGTGTATAGTGTTAATTAAGTAGGAAGAAGGCCTTAAGGCTGTAAACTATATTCAGAAAGGAAAATAAAAAATGGCAGTAAACAGAACACCTGTGTTAAAAAGATGCAGATCCCTTGACTTGGATCCCACATTCTTAGGTTATGACAAGAAGTCAAAAAGAAAGAGCGCAAGAGCAGGCAAGAAGATGAGTGAGTACGGTCTTCAGCTCAGAGAGAAGCAGAAGGCTAAATTCATCTACGGTGTGCTTGAGAAGCCCTTCAGAAACTACTACGAGAGGGCTGATCGCATGAATGGCATGACCGGTGAAAACCTCATGACCATGCTTGAGTCAAGACTTGACAACGTAGTATTCCGTATGGGATTTGCTCGTACAAGAAGAGAAGCAAGACAGGTAGTTGGTCACAAGCACGTTCTTGTAAACGGAAAGTGCATCAACATTCCTTCATACCATATCAAGGCAGGAGACGTTATCACTCTTTCCGATAAGGCCAAGGAATTACAGAGATACAAAAACATCATTGAAGTTACGGGCGGAAGAATCGTTCCCGAGTGGATCGATGTAGATCAGGACAACTTCAAGGGTACAGTAAAGAACCTTCCCACAAGAGAAATGATCGATGTTCCCGTAAACGAAATGCTTATCGTCGAGTTATATTCCAAATAATAAAGACTTTAAAGTATTTTATCTTAATGATGAAGGAGGAAATATCCTGTGTTTGATTTTGAAAGACCCGAAATTAAAGTGTTGGATCAATCTGAAGATAAGAAGTACGGCAGATTCGTTGCAGAGCCTTTGGAGAGAGGATATGGTATCACTCTCGGCAACTCTTTAAGAAGAATCATGCTTTCTTCACTCCCCGGCGCAGCAGTCAGCCAGGTTAAGATCGAAGGCGTTCTTCATGAATTCAGTTCCATACCGGGCGTTAAAGAAGACGTTACCGAGATCATTCTTAACGTTAAGAAGCTCGCTATTAAGAACACAAGTGACTCCAACGAGCCCAAGACCGCTTATATCGATTTCACGGGCGAAGGAATCATCAAAGCATCCGATATCCAGGTAGATCCCGATATCGTGATCATGAATCCCGACCAGACGATCGCAACGGTATGCGGTGACAAGAATACAAAGTTCTATATGGAACTTACAATTACCAAGGGACGCGGATACGTTAGCGCAGATAAGAACAAGAACGAAGATCTTCCCATCGGCGTTATCGCTATCGACTCTGTTTACACTCCCGTTGAGCGTGTAAACATGACGGTTGAGAATACCCGTGTAGGTCAGGTTACCGATTTCGACAAGTTAACTCTTGACGTTCATACAAACGGTACACTTGCTCCCGAAGAGGCAGTAAGCCTTGCAGCTAAGGTATTAAGCGAGCACTTAAGTCTTTTCATCGACCTTTCCGATTCAGGAAAGTCTCTTACCGTTCTTGACGAGAAGCCTGAGACAACAGGTACCAGCGCAGTAGATATGAGCATCGACGAACTTGAACTTTCCGTTC
>CAMPBP010000085.1 GCA_946639085.1 uncultured Lachnospiraceae bacterium | reverse complement strand
CGAGAGCGTCAACATCGCTTGTCTTAAGGCCTGTCTCAGGGTTAATGTCGGCAACGATCTTCTCGAAGTCAAGAATGATTATCAGCTTGTTCTCTCGTTTAACGATACCTGTTGATATACCGTCTTCGGTTGTAGATACGGTTGCACCGGGCTTAATGATGTCGCCCCATGAAACTCTGTGGATACCTAAAACCTGATCAACATGGAATGCAATATCAAGTTTATTAAAGTTTGTGATTATAAACAGACCGCCGGGTTCAGATTTTCCGCGCTGTAAGCAGTTCTTTAAATCGATCGCGGTAATCATTGTATCTCTCGGCATAAATATACCTTCAATACTGGGATGAGCATTAGGAACGGGCGTTACCTCTGCATACGGGATGATCTCACGGATCTTGGCTACGTTGATACCGTATGAGTTTCCGTCCAGCAAAAACTCCAGAACCTCCAGTTCGTTGGTACCGTTTTCCAATAGAATCTTTGTCTCCATTAACTAACTCTCCTATCTCAGATTATGATGTAACAGAAAACATATGATCAGACCTCACAGTGTCTGCAATTCATTAAAAATTATAGCATACTGTCTAAAAATATCAAACAATTTTACCCCGATAAATGCATTATTAACTAAAAAATAACAGAAATACGAAAAAAGCCACTCACTTATCCGTGAGTGGCTCTCATAGGTTTTACCATCCGAGATCCATAAGCCAATTGTTGAGATTACGTTCTCTGTCTTTGTCATTTAATGAATCATCCGTCTTGTATTCACCTTTAATGTTTCCGTCCACGATATAAAGAACACGTGAACATCTGGATGCTACTTTCGAATCGTGGGTTACCATCATTACGGTGGTACCCTCTTTATTGAGTTTTACAAGCTCGTCCATAACTTCTTGGGAAGAAGTTCTGTTAAGCGCACCGGTAGGCTCATCCGCGAACAGTATCTTAGGCGAATTGATCATGCTTCTTGCTATGCAGGCACGCTGAAGCTGTCCGCCGGAAACCTCGTTTATGTCATTGTCCGCAACATCGATAATACCCAGCTTTCTTAATAGTTCCTCTCCTCTTTGAACCTTGTCCTTCTTTGAACCGCCTTTCTTGCTTTCCATTGCGGGAAGGATGACATTATCGAGAATGTTTAAGTTTTTCATCATATACATCTGCTGAAAAACAAATCCCATTTTATCCAGTCTTATGTCGGCAAGTTCGTATTCTTTGATCTTACTGATGTCGGTGTTGTCAAACTTTACCGTTCCGCTGGTGGGTCTGTCCATACCCGAGATTGAATATAAAAGTGTAGATTTACCGGAACCCGAAGGACCCATGATGGCAACCATCTCGCCCTCTTCCACTTTCAAGTTAACGTTTCTTAATACGTTTATCTGTCTTTTGTCAACGACATATGTCTTGCAAAGATTTGTAATTTCCATCACTGTAGCCATAATTGCCTCCTATTCGATACTTGCCGTATCTCTGCTTACTATTTTCCTGGTGTAAAGTGCTGTAAGTGTTGCGGTTATAACAGTTACCGTCATAATGATGAGTGGATATGTCACGAAACATCTCAAAATATCGTAGTTGTATTCAACATTTGATGCACCCATCATTCCGAATATCGGTGATATCGTAAGGTCCGTAACCGGTACGGATAATACTACCGCAATGATCATTGCTATCAAAGCCACCGTAAAAAATCTGAACACATGCCATCTGATGACGGTGAAATCTCTGAATCCTATCGCTTTAACGATGGCGATCTCATTCTTTTCATCCGCTATGAACGATCTTTCCATGAGAACCGTTATCAAAACAACAACAAACAAAACGATTATCAAAAGTACCTTCGCCACTCCGTCAAGTATCGGATAAACTTCGATCTGATTGAGGCAATAATCCGTGCAATTGTAAACTTTGTCGTTATTTCGTATTTCCTTTATCTTTTCTACACGATCATCGATCGTCTTTTGATCGGGAGAATCGGTAAACTTGACTCTGTAATGTCCGGGATTGGACAAATGCTGAAAATCCGTATCAACGTCTTCATGGATCAAAATTACCTTTCCCAGCTGATTCATGGACTGGTATTCACCGACGATAAGAAAGTTCTCCAAGCCTTCTCCCAGATCGATTCGGATCGTATCTCCGATCTTTGCACCGGTCAATTCGGTAAAATACTTAGTGATGCAAACCTCATTCTTATTCTTCGGAAGATCGCCCTTGATCGCATTGTAATCGGTTGCCTTTATATTTATTCCCTGCTCAAGAAGATAATTGTAAGTATCATTGTTAAACTTAACACCGTAAGTATAGGTCAAAGTTTCCGATACTTTACAGGGCATTCCTTCTTTAATGAATTCATCCTCTATATCTTTTAAATGTTTGGTAAGGGCTTCTTTTCCTTCAAACTTATAGCTCATGGCATCCGATAATTCCGACATGTAAACATCGTTTACCGGTCCGAAAGAGGACGCAAGTCTGTCGCTGTTCATGGTATTTGCCGTATTCACCAAAACAAGTACGAACAATGTGCATAAAGAAAACGTTACTATTATCGTCAAAAATCTCTTCGGGCTGCTTAAAACATCATTCAAAGAAAGATAATGCGTAGGTCTTAACAGACTCTTTGAAAGTTTTATTCCGTTTCTCTTCTTGTATCTTTCCCCTGTCTGGCCTTCTCTCACCGCATCAACGGGAGAAAGTTTCTTAACCTTCTTTGTGCATATATACGCGGATAAAGAAACAAGTATCAGAACCGCCAACGCTCCAAAGGCATTACTTAAAACCACATTGTCGGAACCGAGTATCATGTCCTCGGTAACCATATCAAGTAACATTTTCCCGAAAGGAAAACTTATGAACAGACCTATTACCGAGCCGATCAAAGCTACAAATACATATTTTACAAGATACAGAAGGCGTATCTTTGTATTCTTTATACCGATGGCCTTCATGACTCCGATCTCTCTGAAGTCTTCACTGATGGAGAAATTGATCGAAAACCTTAAGACAAGTGCCGAAACAAGTATCAAACACAGACTTAAGATAACCACCACAAAAGCAACGATCAGGTTCATTACATAAGCAAGTTTAATGTTTGATGTGGGATAAGCGTAATTGACATTGTTCAATTTACTTACTTTCGAATCAACATCCTTAACGTTATCCGAATTAATGTAAAAAATTTCGCCTCCGCTGTATCGGAAAGAGTATTCATTGTTGTAGAATTCCGAAAAATCATCATCGTTCATGATATATCTTCCGTTATTCATAAACTCCGATCCGAGAAAAGCATCTTTGAGGCCACCGGCGATCTTAAATGATTTATGAATATCATCTTTTTCTATCTTTATCGTGTCTCCGACGCTCAAGTCATGAGTTCTCAGAAAAGATGACGTGACCCAGACCTCGCCATTATTTACTTCAGTTATCACATTATTATCTTTGTCGAAGAGCTTAATTCCCGTTCTGTCGATTGATTGAAGAAGTCCCGTATTGCTGAAATCTATCTTCTCATCGTCGGAACGCATCAACTCTCCGTTCATCAGAAAAATGACCGTATCTTTCTTGTAACTGTCTATGGAATCTATGGAAGCCAGATCCTCATCCAAGGAACCGATGACATTTTCACCTACCGTCGCGATCTGGTAATCACCTACTTCGGCTTTTTCAAACATGTAATCGGTACCGTTTAATACGGCTATCAGATTTGAAAATCCGCTGGCAAAAAAGATACTTGCGATGATAACAAACAAAAACAATATGATGTTCATCGTTTTGTTTCTTTTAATGTCTTTCTTTAAAATATCGAAAAGCATTTTCTTTTTATCCTTTCTTTGTGTTATGAACACATGATAAAAGATAAATTATTAAATAAACCTTAAATGCAAAAAGCGGAAAGATAATAATCTTTCCGCCTGTAAAAACCTTGTATTTAAGCCTTTTTCAGCACCGCAGTTACAACAAACCCTTCCTTCGAGCGACTGCAAAATACATCTCCGTTCATCTTTCTTAAGAGATTTTTGCATATGTAAAGACCAAGTCCGGAGCCGGGAACGTTGCCCACATTTTTGCCCCTGTAAAACGAATCGAAAAGATTCTCCGTATCGGTGTCGTCGGGAGCAATACCCGTATTGAATACGCTTATAAGTTTACAGTCTTCCTCATCATCAAAACTTATCGCGATCTTTTTACCGTCACCGTATTTAATGGCATTCTCGATAATGTTCTGCAGCACTTCGATAAGTCTGTCGGGATCGCATACAAGAAGGCTGTTATCATGTTCTTCAATATGAAATTCGGTATGAAGAACACTCAACTTCTCTTTGTAATATATCTCAATATCCGAGATCACGTCGTCAAGATACGCTTCTTTTACATTTACATCCAGTTTCAAAAAGTCGTCTCGTGAAAGCTTATTGATCTCTCCGGCATAGTTCTTGATATCGTTAACGTTTCTAAGTATACCTTGTAAAGCCTCGCATCGCTGTTCTTTCGAATCATAAAGACCGTCTTCCAGCGCTTTGGTATACAGTTCTATAGCCGATAAAGGGGTCTTGATATCATGAGACAAAGAAAGGATCATAGTCTTCTTTTCTTTCTGATAATCAAGTTCTCTCTTTTTTGATGCCTCAAGATTTTCTCTGAGCATATCCATGCCCCAAAGAAATTTTCCGAATATCTTACTCTTTTCCGCCTTGATGGGCTTACTTAAATTTCCTTTGGCCAGATCTACCGTCATATCGCTCATGGAATTAAAAGGTCTTACGATCTTTTTGTCGATCAAAAAAAGAGCTATAAGTAAAAATACGAAGAACAGTAATAAAATAGCGTCTGTTATAAATATAGGAGACATGCTGCTTTGAGGTGAATACTCCACAGCATACAGTTTATCGTCATAAGAGGCCACAACATAATCGTTGTTAAGATACATTCCCGGTTCAAACTCGGTTATCGCAGATACATATTCGCATGCTTCAAGATCTATCGAAGACGGACCGTTTTCTTCCACCTGCATGGCAGTACGTTTAACTTCCACTCTGTAAAGGGTAGACCATTCGTTAAACTTCGAAAACATGATCACATTTCCGATAAGTGCGATCGTTATAAATGCCGCTATTATCCAAAAACGTATCTTAGAAAAGCCTTTCATGTCACTTAAGAGCATCCATCACCATCCAAGTTCGTTGAGCCATGCGGTGATCTTGCCCTCCCGCTCCTTTTCTTTGTCGGGTTCGTATTTACCGAGGGTTAACTCGCCTCTTATCTTTCCGTCGAGTATATACAATATCCTATCACATTTTGCTGCAACAGTTCCATCATGAGTTACCATCAAAATAGTCGTGCCGTCTTTATTGATCTTGAGAAATGCTTCAATTACCTTTTCGGCTGCACTTCTGTTGAGAGCACCTGTAGGTTCGTCGGCAAATATGATCTCGGGATCCAAAATCATGCTTCTGCAGATACATGCACGCTGCAACTGACCGCCGGATATCTCATCCGACATACGCTCTGCATGCTCCGAAATCTCAAAATAGTCAGTTAACCCTTTCGCACGTTTCTTTATCTCGGATTCTTTCTTTTTACCCATTGCCTGTATTGCGGGAAACATGATGTTGTCCAGTATATTGAGGTTTGAAAGGACGTTCATGTGCTGAAATACAAATCCCATTCTGTTAAGTCTGATCTTGGATTTTTCTTCTTCGGAAAGAGAAACGATCTCGGTATCTTTAAGCCAAACTTTTCCCGAATCAGCTCTGTCCATACCCGACACATTGTATAAAAGAGTGGACTTTCCCGAACCCGAAGGCCCCATGATGGCAATGAATTCACCGTCTTTTACTTCAAAGCTTATATTGTCGAGTATTGCGTTTTTGCATAAGTTTTCTACTTTTAAAATGTTTGTCATATCAGTCTCTTCCTTTCGAAACTTCAACAGCCTGTATCTTTCCTATCTCCATGAGGCTTAACCTGACAGCCAGCACGGATGCGGCCAAAGCCTCCAGCGGTATGAGTATAAATACCATCTTCGGATCGATTATGAATTTAAATCCCGA
>CAMPBP010000084.1 GCA_946639085.1 uncultured Lachnospiraceae bacterium | reverse complement strand
CTGCCTGGGAGAAACGGAAGATGTTATCGATGAACAAAAGCACGTCCTGATTTTTAACATCACGGAAATACTCAGCCATGGTAAGACCCGAAAGACCGACTCTCATTCTTGCTCCGGGGGGCTCGTTCATCTGACCGTACACTAACGCGGTCTTTTCGATAACGCCGCTTTCCTTCATTTCGTTGTACATATCGTTACCTTCACGGGTACGTTCACCAACGCCCGTAAAGATTGAATATCCGCCGTGCTCTGTAGCTACGTTGTGGATAAGCTCCTGAATAAGAACGGTCTTACCTACGCCGGCACCGCCGAACAGACCGATCTTACCACCCTTTGCATAGGGGCAGATAAGGTCAACGACCTTAATACCCGTCTCAAGGATCTCTGTCGAAGTTGCCTGATCCTCGTATGCGGGAGCGGGACGGTGAATAGACCATCTCTCCTCGGTTTCGGGTGCGGGAAGATTATCAACCGGATCGCCCAAAAGGTTAAATACACGGCCAAGGCAAGCCTCTCCGACGGGAACCATGATGGGTCCTCCGGTATCTACGGCCTTTGTGCCTCTTACCAAACCGTCTGTCGAGTTCATGGCAATACATCTTACCGTATTGTCGCCGATCTGCTGTGCAACCTCGGCAGTGAGCTTTACTCCGTTATTGTCAATTTCAATGGCGTTCAAAAGCGCGGGAAGTTCGTCATGTCCGAAACGGATATCAAGAACCGGTCCGGTAACCTGCACTACTTCGCCAATGTGTCTTTCGCTCATTTACGAATCTCCTTTAATTATTATTCGGGGTATCAGATACCCTCGGCACCTCCGACTATTTCGGTAATTTCCTGCGTAATGCTTGCCTGACGTGCACGGTTGTACTGAAGATTTAATGTTCCTATCATCTCTTCGGCATTGCTTGTGGCCGATTCCATGGCGGTTCTTCTCGCCGCCTGTTCACTGGCCACACTGTCACATACGGCTCCGAATACGACTCCCGCCATATACTCGGGAACGATCGCATCGAAAACTTCCGTGCTCTCGGGCTCATATAAGATGAGGTTTCTTACCGGTTTGGCTTCAGCCTCATCATCCGTAAGTTCGGATAAAGGTAACACAGGTACAAAATGGGGTTCCTGTGAAAGCATCGATACAAACTCTGTGTAAACAAGTCCTACGGTGGAATACTCTCCGGTCTTGAACTCTTCACATATAAGCCTTGCCACTTCGAAGCAGTCGCCTACGGTCATGGGTGCGATCTCGGCGAACTCTTCGCTCAAAATGTCGGCTTTTCTTCTCTTGAAATATTCAACTGCCTTCTTACCGATGGGAAGAACGGTATATTCTTTTCCCGCGGCATTGGCTTCAAAACATTTGAAGAGGTTGTTGTTGTATCCGCCTGCCAGTCCTCTGTCACCGGCGATAACCACGTAGCAGACTTTCGAGCCTTCGGATGCTTTCGCGTATATCGACGAAAAATCGGTATTTCCGGTAGCTATAGTCTTAAGTGTATCGTACAGTTCTTCAAAGTAAGGACGGCAATTGTCCGAACGTTCTTTGGCTCTGCGCAGTTTGGAGGATGCCACAAGTTCCATCGCTTTTGTGATCTGCATGGTGTTTTCAACACTCTTTATACGCAGCTTCACGGCTTTCATGTTTGCAGCCATAAATTTCCTCCATCCTTTTTATTTTCCGTACTTTAAGTCAACGAATTCTTTGGTGAATCTTTCAAGTGCGTTCTTTAAGTTGTTTTCGGTTTCTTCTTCAAGCTTACCTGTGGATACGATGGCATCCATAGCCTTTGAACCGTCAACGTCGTTATCAAGGAATGCATAAAGCTTTCCTTCGTATTCCTTAACATCCTCAACAGCTACATTCGTTAAGTAGTTCTTTGTAACGGCGTATATGATTGCAACCTGCTTTTCAACCGCAACGGGCGAATTCTGGTTCTGCTTCAAAACTTCAACGATTCTCGCACCCTGATCGAGACGTGCCTTTGTATCGGCATCAAGATCCGAACCAAACTGTGCGAATGACTGAAGTTCTCTGTACTGAGAATAGATAAGCTTTAAGGTTCCGGCAACTTTCTTCATCGCCTTGATCTGTGCGTTACCACCTACACGGGATACGGAGATACCGGGGTTAACAGCCGGCATAACGCCCGAGTGGAAAAGCTCTGTCTCAAGGAATATCTGACCGTCGGTAATGGAGATGACGTTCGTGGGAATGTACGCAGATACGTCACCTGCCTGGGTCTCGATAACGGGAAGAGCGGTAAGTGAACCGCCGCCGTGTGCTTCGTCGAGCTTAGCCGCACGTTCGAGAAGTCTCGAGTGAAGATAGAATACATCACCGGGATATGCTTCACGTCCGGGGGGACGACGAATCAACAATGAGAGTGCTCTGTATGCTACGGCGTGCTTGGAAAGATCGTCGTAGATTACAAGCACGTGCTTGCCCTTATTCATGAAGTACTCGCCCATGGCGCAGCCCGAATAAGGAGCTATATACTGTAAGGGACTGGCTTCCGATGCGGTAGCAGCTACTACGATCGTATAGTCCATTGCCCCGTTCTTTACGAGATTCTCAACAAGGTTGGTAACGGTTGAACGCTTCTGACCGATGGCAACATAGATACAGATGACGTCCTTGCCCTTCTGGTTGATGATAGTATCGGTAGCTATGGTTGTTTTACCTGTCTGACGGTCACCGATGATAAGCTCACGCTGACCACGTCCGATCGGGATCATAGAGTCGATAGCTTTGATACCTGTCTGAAGGGGCTCGAAAACCGACTGTCTTTCACAGATACCGGGTGCCGGGCTTTCAATCGCACGGAACTCGTCTGTGGTTATGGGTCCGTTTCCGTCGATGGGCTGACCGAGTGCATTAACGACACGACCGATCATTGCATCACCTACCGGTACCGAAACAACCTTACCGGTACGCTTAACTGTCTGGCCTTCACCAATCTTCTCATCCG
This sequence comes from uncultured Lachnospiraceae bacterium, assembly GCA_946639085.1. Lineage (GTDB taxonomy): Bacteria > Bacillota > Clostridia > Lachnospirales > Lachnospiraceae > UBA1258. The sequence continues at coordinate 3,117 of CAMPBP010000084.1, read as the reverse complement.
ATCCGAACAATACTATCGAAACACTGTTTTCTTCGAGGTTCTGAGCCATACCGAAGCTTCCGTCTTCGAACTCAAGAAGCTCGCCGGCCATAACGTTAAGCAGGCCGCCCGCTCTTGCGATACCGTCCCCTACGTTAAGAATCGTTCCGGTCTCGTTCTGCTTTATGGTGTTTTCGTAATATTTGATCTGACTGCGGATGACCTTGGATATTTCTTCGGGTTTTAATTGCATAATCCATCCATCCTTATATAATCGTATTGTTTATACTTGCGGAAATGTCCGACATACGGGTTGCTACCGTACCATCCAACTGCTTTCCTTCAATCTCTACCTTGATGCCCGCAAGCACCGATGCATCCACCTTTGAGATGATGTTTACCGTCTTCTTGGTAGACGCTTCAAGTTTTGCCTTAAGTGCTTTAAGCTGTCCGTCATTTAACGAAACGGCACTCGTAACATAAGCATCGCAGATATTGTTGTCCGCATTGAAGCGCTTTATGAACTCTTCCAAACAACCTTCGTATTCGTTAAAAATACCTTTTTCGCATAAAAGCTTCAAAAAGTTCTTAAGATAGGGCTCAATACCGTCTCCAAAGGCCTCATCGATAAGCTTAGTACGCTCGGTCTTTTTTATGGCAGGTTCGTTTAAGAGTTTCAAGTAATCGGGGTTCTCTCTGAAGATATCCCTGATCTGAAGCATCTGCTCTTTAACAGATGCCGTTAAACCTTCTTCGGCGGCAAGATCGTACAAACTGCCACCGTATACTCCGGCACGTTCTGTCATGATCACGCCTCTCCTACTTTTTCAATAAACTCATTTATCAGCTTATTATGGTCTTCTTCGTTGATCTCACGCTCGATAACCTTGCCGGCAATCTCCATTGCCATGCCGCCGATCTCTTCTTTGAGCTCGTTAACCGCCTTGCGCTTCTCCTGTTCGATATCCTTCTCGGCTTTTGCCTTGATGGCAACAGCGTTTGCGGAAGCCTCTTTTAAGATCTCGTCGCTCTTTGCCGAAGCGGTCTTTGTTGCGTCGGCAAGTATTGCGTTGGCCTTGTCGCGTGCCTCAAGCATGTTCTGCTCATATTCGGCTTTCATTGCCAATGCTTCTTCTTTAGCCTTTACAGCATCGCTTATCTCTGCGTCGGCTTTTGCTTTACGCTTTTCAAGCACTTCGCGGATGGGCTTAAAAAGAAACTTCTTGATCAGAAACATCTGAAGAAAAAGGTTTAATATCTGCGCTATGAAGTTCCATGGTACGAGTGTTACCAGCTCCTGATAACGGGGAGTTTCTTCACCTGCAGTGAGAAGCACCTTCGATATCGAAAGCATGGCATTTATCAGTTCCTGATGTTCTGCCACTCTTCATAACCTCCTGTTCTTAGTGATGTTTCAATAATTATCCGAGATGTCTCATGAACATACCGGGTGCAACGAATATAAGCAAAAGACCGGTAACGAAACCGTAAATACCTGTTGTCTCTGCGATCGCACAACCAAGTAACATTGTTGATGTTACATCGCCCTTACATTCGGGCTGACGTCCGATAGCTTCCAATGCCTTTGAAACCGCATTACCTTCACCGATACCGGGGCCGATACCTGCGATAAGTGCAAGACCTGCACCGATTGCGCATCCTGCAAGAGCTATACCTTTTGCAAGTACTGAATAATCCATAACTGTTTCCTCCTGTTTTAAAAAAACTGTTTCTTTATTTACCTAATCATTCTTCCGCCGCATTGGCGATGTACATTACGGTCAACATACAGAAGATGTATGCCTGCATCACGCCCGTGAACCAGTCGAAGTATACCGACAGTATCGCGGGTAATCCGACATCCAGGATCGGTATGCAGGAAAGAAGCTTTCCGACCGCTCCGGGAATTAGTCCCAGCAATGCTTTGCTTGCAACCGCAAGAGCCGCATAGATAAGTCCGTTAATTACTATACCCGATAAAATGTTACCGAAGTGACGGCAAGCCAAGCTTATGGGTGTAGCAAGTTCCGAAAGAACGTTGAACGGGGTCATGACCGCAATGGGAGTCGTGAAGCCTTTTAGGTAACCTCCGACACCGTTGGTCTTTATCTTCTGGGCGGTTATCATGGTAAATACCACGATGGCCCATGCAGCTTCTGTACTTAAATCTGCCGTGGGACTCCTGAGTCCCGTAAGGCTTATGAGGTTTGACACCAAACTCGTCGAGAACAATGCCGCTACAAAGGGAACCATGTACTTGAACTTGGGGCCCATGTTTCCGACCACGAAATTGTCGGCCGCTTCCACGAGCATCTCCGCAAAGGCCTGTCTCTTACTTATGTTCTCAACTTTTAAGTCGTGGGTAAGCCAAATGCAAAGACCCGTAATGAGTATCATTACTATCCAGCTTACGACAAGCGTTTCGTTTATCTGGAGTCTTCCGAGTATCGGTATGTCAAACGGGAACTCATAAAATATCTTGGCACCGTTAACACTGATTTCCATCTTGCTTTACGTCCACCTCCTTATTGATAGTTATTTTCGATTTGATGATACCGACCAATTTGATCCCGGCACTTGGGAACAAAAGCGGCAAAAAGCCTGCCACCCAGAAAAAGCACGGAGCGGCAAGAGCTGCTATAAGCCATACAACCTGAAGTAACATACGACGGGAAAAGCTTAATTTCATAAGCGATCTCGCGCGTTTTTCGTCCTCCTCGGACGCAACTTTCTGAACGGTTACCGCCATTAAGAAGAAATTGAGAACTGCGACGATAAAGCCGCCCACGCCGCCCAAAATGACGGTGTAATCAAAAGGTACCGTATCGGGAATGAACTTACACAGCACAAAGAACAAAATGAACATAACGACCGTACCCACTCCGGTATAGATCGCAATATTCATTGTTTCTTTCTTGACTGCCGGTTGAAGTTTTCCCATAAAAGCGACTTCCCCTAATGTTTATTAAATGAAACCTTGGGTTTCTTTTCTTTTTTCTGACGGTTGATCACGGATAAATAGAATTTGTACGCGGTCATGAAGGATGCACCGATACCAAGGATAAATCCTATTATGTAGATCCAGGGGCCAATTGAAAAACGGTCGCACAAAAACCAGCATATACCTACGCATACAAG
>CAMPBP010000083.1 GCA_946639085.1 uncultured Lachnospiraceae bacterium | reverse complement strand
TTTGATATGCGCGTACTATGAATTTGTCTCGTCAAATTCTTCGGTAGCTGTCGTAAGTTTTTCTTCAACCGATTCCAGCTGACCTTTTAAACGATCGTTTTCAAGAAGGAATACGTTTACATCCAAAGACTTCAGTTCTTCCTTCTTTTTAAGATATACTTTGGCAACTTCGGCCTGCTTCTCCAAGGGGCCGACCTGCTTTTCAAGTTCCGAAAGGATGTCCTTTACACGAACAAGGTTTCCTTCTTCCGATTCAAGTTTCTTAACGGAAGCATCTTTTCTCTTCTTAAACTTAACGATACCTGCCGCTTCATCGAAAAGTTCACGACGCTCTTCCGGACGACCGCTCAGAATCTTATCGATCTGACCCTGTCCGATGATGGAATAGCCTTCTTTACCGATACCGGTATCGTAAAACAGTTCGTTTACATCCTTTAATCTGCAAACGGTTCCGTTCAGGAGATATTCGCTCTCGCCGGAACGGTAAAGTCTTCTCGTTACGGTGACTTCATCGTAATCAAGGGGTAAAACATGATCGGAGTTATCAAGGGTAATGGCAACGGAAGCATAACTTAACGGCTTTCTCATCTCTGTTCCCGAGAAGATGACATCCTGCATCGATGCACCTCGAAGCTGCTTGATACGTTGCTCACCAAGCACCCATCTTACGGCATCGGCAACGTTACTTTTACCGGAACCGTTAGGGCCTACTATACCCGTAATACCGTTTTCAAACTTAAAATCTATTTTATTTGCAAAGGATTTAAATCCGTGTACTTCAATACTTTTTAAATACATTAATTGCCTATCCTATCTTTAAGTATCTTTATGGCTGTGGAAGCCGCAGTCTGCTGCGCAAGCTTCTTGGACTTGCCTTCCGCAGTGGCAAGCACTTCTCCCGAGAGATTTACACATACCGAGAATGTCTTGTTGTGTTCGGGACCGGATTCACTTATAAGCTCGTAAGTAAGGGACTTATCGTTAAAGTGTTTCTGAACCAATTCCTGAAGATAAGACTTGGAATCGACAAAAAGTTCATTTTCTTTCAGCACATGCAAAACATGGTTGTAAACATACTTCTTTGCTTCGTCGAGTCCGCCGTCCAGGTAGATGGCTCCAAGCACGGATTCGGTAATGTCACAGAGAACGGAATCTCTTTCACGACCGCCGCCCAGTGCTTCGCCTTTGCCCATGAATATGGCTTTTCCAAGTTCCATGCGTTTTGCACATATTGCAAGACTGGGCTCACATACAAGTGAAGCACGTTTCTTGGAAAGTCCACCTTCGGGAACCTTGGGATATTCGTCGTAAAGATACTCACTTGTTATAAGTTCAAGTACGGCATCTCCCAAAAATTCGAGGCGTTCATAATCGGCTCTTCTGTTGATCTTCATCTCGTTTGTATAGGAAGAATGAGTCAATGCCTCAAGCAGATACTCTTCGTTTTTAAAGACATACCCTATCTTTTCCTGTACAAATGCTATAGTTTCTTCTTTGTCCATATATACATTCCTAAGGGCGGGACCAAATCCCGCCCTTAAAATCAACTGTTAATGCACTCTCTGATCTTTGTAATGGCATCGGCTACCGTAACGATATCCGCAAGTTCTTCTTCCTCGAGTTTAACATTAAAGGCCTCTTCCATTCCCATTACGATCTGCAAAAGATCCAAGGAATCGGCGCCGAGATCGTCGGCAAAAGTCGTCTCGGGTGTGATCTCTCTGGGATCTACGTTAAGTACTTCCGAAACGATCTTTCTAAGCATTTCAAGTTCCATTACCGTGTTACTCCTTAATCGGCAGGATTTAATTGATCTTTGATCTTGCCGTTAATATCCTGCTCCATGAATGTAATGACCTGAAGCACGGAATTTTTGACTTCAACCGACTTTGAACTGCCGTGAGTCTTGATCACGAGGCCGTTGAGTCCCAAAAGAGGAGCTCCGCCGTAATCTTCAAGAGAAAATCCCTTAAGCGTTTTCTTCAAAGGCTTTTTGATAAGAAGAGCGCCTATCTTGCTTAAGAAAGTGGAAAGAAGACCTTCTTTAATGATATCGATAAGTGCGCCGGCAACGCCTTCATACATCTTTAAGATAACGTTACCCGTAAAAGCTTCGCAAACAATGACGTCCGCATCTCCTTCGGGAATGTCTCTCGCTTCGATACTGCCGACAAAGTTAATGTCCGGACAGGATTTCAAAAGCGGAAACGTTTCTTTTACAAGAGCATTGCCCTTTTCTTCCTCGGCTCCGATATTTACTATCGCAACCTTGGGATTTTTAACACCCATAACGTTTTCCATATATATCGAACCCATCTTTGCAAACTGTACAAGATGAGAACTTCTGGCATCTACATTGGCACCGCAATCTATAAGGAGCGCAACGCCTTTCTTTGTGGGAATGAGGGGAGCAAGGGGAGGTCTTTCCACACCCTTTATCCTTCCGACTATAACCTGACCGCCTGCCAAAACGGCACCTGAACTGCCCGCGGAAAGAAACGCATCGCACTTCTTCTCTTTTACAAGTTCAAGACCTTTTACTATCGAAGAATCTTTCTTTTTACGTATGGCAAGAACCGGTGGCTCGTTGGGATCTATAACCTCTTCGGCATTTACTATCTCAACCCGACTCTTATCATAAGTATATTTTGATAACTCGGCAGTTATCGCAGCCTCCTGACCGGTGAAAACGACTTTTACCTTGTCATTTTCGTTTACTGCCGCAATAGCACCCTTAACGATCTCCAAGGGGGCATTGTCGCCGCCCATTGCGTCGACGCACACCGTGACTGTTTCAGACATTTATTTATACTCTCCCAAATATTAACTGACACCCCGGAATACCTCGTGCGGATAGCGTAAATTCCACACTTATCCCAAGTTAAAGTCGTACTTTTATAATATACTTTGAAAAAGAAAAAAATACAAGAAAAAAAGAACTCCCAAAGAGTTCTTTTTTGTGATCACAAAATTATTTTACTTCCAAATTAATCTACGGAAACGATTTCCTTTTTATTGTAAGAACCGCAAGCCTTGCAAACGCGATGAGGTACCATTAAAGCACCGCACTTGGAACACTTTACAAGAGTGGGAGCACTCATTTTCCAGTTTGCACGTCTCTTATCTCTTCTACCCTTGGAAGATTTATTCTTGGGACAAATAGACATCTCTACACCTCCTTATTATGCGCGTTAAAAATATCTTGTATCGCTGCCATTCTGGGATCCGGTACGAAGGTATCGCAGCCGCAGTCACCTTCATTACGATTTCTGCCACATACGGGACACAGTCCCTTGCAGTCGTCCTTACACAGAACCTTCATTGGCAGACCCATTGTCAACTCATTGTGAATTAAAAGATCGCTGTCAAGTTCGTAGCCGTTCATAAATGCTTCGGCTTCTTCTTCGCTTTCTTCGTATACGGTGGGCTCATCAAGTACGAACTCACTGTCAACATCGACTTTACAGATCACATCGCTTAAGCATCGATCGCAGGGCATCACAACCTTGCTTTCGCCTTTAACAACAATCTTTACTCTGTCGTCTTTGTTGTTCGTGATATCAAATTTGTAAATACCGCTTTCTTTTACGGGATACTTTGTATATCCCACATCGACATTTTCGACATCGGGTTCAACTTCGATAATGTCAGATTTCTCGGTATTCTTGAAATAGTCCGTCAGATTGATAAGCAAACTTCCACTCCTATCCACACTTTATGGATTATACAAAGGGCGGTTTCTTTTGTCAACAGATTTTTACGTTAACTTAAAGCCATATATCAGTTTAACTGACACTGCACTGCCGTAAGTGCCACACCGCCTACGATATCCTCCCATGAACAACCTCTGGAAAGATCGTTTACGGGCTTTGCGATACCCTGAAGCATCGGGCCGTAAGCCTGTGCCTTACCCAGTCTTTGAACCAGCTTGTATCCGATATTTCCCGCATCAAGGTTCGGGAAGATCAAAACGTTTGCATGTCCTGCCACTTCGGAGCCCGGCGCCTTTGATTTTGCCACCTGAGGAACCAGGGCTGCATCTGTCTGAAGCTCTCCGTCGATGGTAAGCCCGGGATACTGTTCGTGAGCAATGTTGGTTGCCTCAACAACTTTATCTACAAGCGCATGTTTTGCACTTCCTTTTGTGGAGTGAGAAAGCATTGCTATTATGGGTTTTGCACCGACAAGCGTCTTAAAACTCTTGGCACTGGTATCGGCTATTGCCGCAAGTTCTTCCGCTGTGGGATCCTGATTAAGACCGCAGTCCGCAAATAAGAAAGTACCATGCTCTCCCATCTCGCAATCCGGTACATCAAGAATGAAGAAAGCGGAAACGAGCTTAACACCGGGAGCGGTTCTTAATATCTGAAGGGAAGGACGAAGCACATCTGCAGTCGCATGACAGCATCCTGCAACCATTCCGTCCGCATCGTTTGCTTTAACCATGATGACCCCGAAGGTAAGATAATCGTTTAACAATATCTCACGTGCCTTTTCTTCGGTCATACCTTTTGCTTTACGTGTTTCGTAAAGAAGATTTACGTATTCGTCAAACTTCTCGTAATTCTTGGGATTGATAACCTTAACCCCGTCAAGTTCAACCTCAAGCCAGTTTGCACCGTCCATGATCTTTTCTTCGTCGCCGATCATGATGATGTTTGCTATATCTTCCTCGAGTATATGCGCTGCAGCGATAAGCACGCGCTTATCGTTTGTTTCGGGAAGAACTATCGTTTTCTTGTCCTGTCTTGCCTTCTCTTTGATAAGATCGATATATGCCATACCCTGTTCTCCTAAATTGTCAAAAATTCAATAAGAAACACATATAAGTATATCCTAATGAAACGGCTTACACAATAAGATAAAATGTACTATTTTAAGTACAATCGAGGTTGAGAAAAGCCCGTAATTGTGTTAATCTTTTGACAATGAAAACGGCAGCGATAATATGCGAATACAATCCGTTTCACAACGGACATTTAACGCAGATCAATTTAATAAAAAAAGAACTGAAAGCCGATGTGATCGTATGTATCATGTCCGGCGATTTTGTTGAGCGCGGAGAACCCGCCGTTTTCGACAAATTCACAAGGGCGTCCCACGCACTTAACAACGGTGCCGACGTTGTATTGATGCTGCCCGTTTTTGCGTCCACCGCAAGTGCCGATCTTTTTTCTTATTCTGCGGTAAGCATACTTAACAGGTTAAACTGTATAGATTTTCTTTGTTTCGGCGCGGAATGTGACGATCCTTCCCGCCTTATAGAGCTTTCTCACAAGTTAAAGGAACTCGATATTAATTCTCCAAAGATAAAAGAGCTTTTAAGATCGGGACTGACCTTTGCCGCCGCAAGGGCTTCTCTTTTACCCGAATATGAGGATATACTTAAGGGCTCAAACAATGTTCTTGCCCTTGAATATCTGAACGCTTTGAACATTCTTGATTCAAAAATCGAACCTTACATTATTAAAAGAGAAGGAACACCTTACAACGATCTTTCATTATCAACGGATCTTCTTCCTTCCGCCTCCGCCATCAGAAATAAGTTGTGTGAAGGAGACGTTTCTTCTTTGGATTCATATGTTCCAAACGATGTTTTAATGAGTATTTCAAAAGAAACGCACGTTTTTTTAAATGATTTCTCACAGTCTTTATACTATAAACTTCTAAGTGAGAACGATTATGCGGATTATCTCGAAATATCCCCCGATCTTTCAAACGGTATAAAGAAAAAACTGTCGACATTCGTAACTTTTTCTTCGTACATTGATGCATTAAAAAGTAAAAACCTTACCCACTCAAGAATTTCGAGAGGGCTTCTTCACATTCTTCTTAATATAAAAGGAAACAACGATCAAAGGCGCAATATGGCAGATGCTCTTTCCTGCGTACGAATGCTGGGTTTTAAGAATAACGACAACGTAAAGTCATTCTTTAAAGCCGTGGACGAAAAGTCCGACATAAAGATAATCTCAAATCCGGCCAAAGAGATTGAATCCTTTGACGATATTACCAAAAGCATTTTGAATGAAGATCTTTTTGCCGCATCTTTATACAACAATATCTTTTCGGCAAAGTCAGGAAAACACCCTCCAAATGACTGTTCCCGCAAAATGATCGTCGTATAAACAAACATTGATAC
>CAMPBP010000082.1 GCA_946639085.1 uncultured Lachnospiraceae bacterium | reverse complement strand
TCGAGAAACATGTCGCTGATAACTCCCAGTATGTTGGGATCACAGGGCTTGGCTTCGATCATTCCGTATTTATATTTTGGCTCGGTGAAAGAGTTTTCCAGTGCTTCCCCCGCAATCTTCAACTCACCGAAGCTTAAGTTGGAATTTCTGAACAGTGTGATGTAACTTCTCTTTATGACAAGCTCGTCTCTTAAGTCTCTATCGAGAGGGTGGGAGAGTTCCGCAAATCCGTTGGTATCGGTTAAGAGACCGTAGTATAAAGCCGTTGCGAGATCGGGGTCTTCGTTAACGTCTGTTCCCTCTTTGTTTAAAAGATCCCAGACGAGCGTGGAGCAGGATCCGAGATTTGAACGAACGTCGTTAAGTATGGGAAGCTGTCCCGAGACTCTGTGGTGATCGATCACTGCTACCGTCTTCGCATCCAAGTGCCAAACGTTTCCTTCGCAGTACTGGCAGTCGACGGTTATAAGCAGATCCGGCACTTCGTTAAGCTCGGTCACATACTCGATGGGAATGTTGAAGTTTGTGACCATGAGCATGAGATTGGATTTCTTTATCTCAAACTTGCCACCGTATATAAATCTCACGGGAACGTTGTTTTTCTTGAAATACTTATACAGAGCCCATCCGCTGGCTATCGCGTCTGCGTCGGGGTTGTCATGGCACTGAACGATGACTGATGGATAAGATAATAATTCGCTTAGTTTCATCTTGGCTCACTTTCCAACGGTTTATCAATACTTTTATACCATATGAGCCGGCCTCATTCAAGGATTATGCGTGTTTTAAGAACCTGTTATAAATATATGCAACAAAAAAAGACCTCTTTCGAGGTCTTTCTGATAACTAATAAGGACTCTTATATGATTCGGCTTTTTCAACGGCATCCTTTAAAGACATTCCGTTAAAGTCCTGAGCGGGGAAGAGTCGACCCGATTTTTTATCGTTAACAAAAGCTCCGACCACGATTCCGGGAATGGTGGATTCGGGAGCGTTTGGTGCACTCGGTCCGCCAAGATCGGTTCTGCACCAGCCGGGATCGGCCAGGGAAATGATAACGTCGCTTCCGTTAAGCTTATAGCCCAGGTCTATCGTTACTTTGTTAAGAGCGGCTTTGGCAGCCGAGTAACCTGCCTGTTCCGCTTCAAGAGCGATACCGCTAAGATCTGTCATGGTAACCTCTCTTACTTTATACCGCGCTTCTTGTCATAATAAGCTCTTACAACATCTGCCGCAGGCTTTGCGTAAAGCTCATACTTTTTAAATTTGTCCACATCTTTGGGATTGAAAAGCTTGCAAGGCCAATCCCACATGCAAAGTCCGCCGACCCAGTCACGCTTATCGCAAGCGTCCATCATGGCTTTGTACCATTCTGCCTGGCCCTCAAGATCGCTTTCTCCGTCAAGACACCAGTTGTTGGGTACGAACTTCGATCCTTCGGTGGACATACAACCGGTTTCCGCAAAGAAGAAAGGTTTGTTGTACTTTTTAACGACTTTCTCGATACGATCAAGTTGTTCTTCCCATTTATCAACGGGATAGTATCCGCTGGAAGAAATAACATCCACCGCATCCCACCATTTAACGTTATGTTCCTGATATTTGTCTGTATTGTAAGATACGGGGCCGCTGTAAACGCTCTTTATGTCTTTGATGAGCTGTCTCCACTCTTTTTCTCTGCGTTCGCTCATTACCATTTCGCAGCCTGCGATAAACATATCGCACTTTGTTGCTTCCGCAACTTTGGCATATCTTAACTGAAATTCGGTATAGGATTTAAACCAGTTACCCCATTTGGGCTCACATACGACATCTTCATCAAAGAAGTTTATAAATGCACGCCAAGCACCGTTTCTGCAGTTTACGGTAGGTTTGATCGCAACTTTGAGACCCTGCTCCTTCGCAAAAAGGATCATTTCCGTAAGCTCTTCTTCGTTGACGCTCTCTTCGCCCATTGTGATAACTTCGGATTGCGGAGTATCCTGTAAAGCGTTGGGCACAAAGGTGACGAAATTTGCATGTGTGCTCTCTATCATCTTTAAAAAACTTTCTTTGGCCTCTTTGGTGTTGTAACATCTGCCGGGTACGAAGGGTGCAAATGTTATTCCGCAAATGTAATCCATTTCTTTCCTCCCGAAAATAACAATTTCTTATTTTACTATAGATTTTTGGATAAATAATCGCTATAATCACCCTATAAAAAAGTTGTAGAAAACTATTTACTTCGGAGGGCCCGTGAACTCACTGTTTGAATACACAGATACTCTGAACGCCCCATATGAAGCATTTCTATTTGACGCATCGAAAGATGTCTTTCCTGTTCGCGCCCATTGGCATTACTTCGTGGAAGTCATGTATATGATCGAAGGCAATGCCATAGTCACATGCGATTCCGAAACGTTTAACTTAGGTCCCGACGACGTTTTCATTTTCCCGCCTTCATCGGTTCATTCAATATATACATCAAGCTACGGACCGTTAAGATTTTACGTTATCAAATTTGACATAAACCAGCTTGAATCGACCATTCATTCTTCAGAGACCGGTAACGTTCGCTTTTCTTTAAGCTTCCCTCCGGGAATGCCCAGAAAAGAAGAATTGTTAAAAATATCAATGGAATACAAAGAACCCTTTGAAAGAGACAGGATAAGATCTCTGTTCGAGGGTTGCATACGAGAACTCAACGGCAGGAATTTCGGATTTTATTCCATCACCAGATCGTATATATGCGAGCTCCTTATCTATTATTTAAGAATAAGAAGAGAACTGGGCCTTTCCGTTTCGGAAACCTATGACGTTCACGAAGCTGCAGGTATCAACAGCATAACCGAATATATAGACGAGCACTTAAACGAGGAGCTTCGCGTCGAAGATCTCGCAAAAAGATGCAACATGAGCTACTCCTACTTTGCCAAGTGTTTTACGGAATTGTACGGCCAGTCCTGCAAGCATTACATTTCGTTCTTAAGGCTTTGCAAGGCTGAGAACATGCTTCTTTTTACCGATTATGACCTTACGTACATAAGCCAGGAAACGGGTTTTTGCGACTGTTCCCATCTTATCCATGCATTTAAGGAGAAAAATAAAATAACCCCGCACCAGTTCAGAAAACTGCATGCGGGATCGAACGTTTAAACTATTTACAGCATTTAACGAGAGCTTCGTATTTAAGATTACCGCCGAAAAGATCGAGAGCGCTTCCGACAGTGAAATTAAGCTTATTGTCGGAGGCGTTTTTTATGTATGCGATGTCACCCATACTGCTGATACCGCCGGCGTAAGTGACTTTGGCATCCGTCTTTTTCACCACGTTTGAAAGAATATCGATCAGCGCTTTATCTATACCCGCTTTCTTTCCTTCCACATTTGTCGCATGAACGAGAAATTCATCACAGTACAAAGAAAGCTTTTCAAAAAGCGTTTCACTTATCTCTTCATCGGTAAACTTCTGCCACCTGTCGGTAACCACAAAATATTTGCCGTCCTTAACCCCGGCGCTTAAGTCAAGCACTACGTGCTCTTTTCCCACGGCGTCCACAAGCTTTTTAAGATTGTCCATGTTGACCTTACCGTCTTTAAACACAAAGCTTGTGACGATGACATGTGAAGCCCCCGCTTCGATGAACTCTTTTGCGTTTTGATCGTTCACGCCCCCGCCGATCTGTAAGGCATTTTTGTAAGAAGAAAGCGCTCCGAAAGCCTGCGCTTTACTCTCTTCATAATATTCACTGTCTTTTGAATTGAGTATTATGACATGCGCACCTTTAAGATCGTCCTTTTTGTAAAGATCGGCATAAAAAGCGGCGTCTTTTGAGGACACGAAGTTATCGTCGGCACTGTCACCTTTATCTTTTAAGGAAGATCCGATTATCTGTTTAACTTTTCCGTTATGTATGTCGATACAGGGTCTGAATTCCATTTTCCGTCTCGTTTTCTTTATACTTTTATTCAAAATACATTATCAGTATGTCTTAAACTTCGCATTATTGCAATGTTTTGTTGACTTTTGGAAAAAACAATACCATAATTGTTGTCAAAGGTTTTGCTCGGATCGAAACAAAGAGCAGAAAATAAAGATAAAAAGGAGTAACGGATCATGGAAAAAGCTAATATCGACTGGTCTAATATCGGTTTCGGTTACATCCGCACCGATAAGCGTTTCGTATCAAACTTCAAGGACGGCGCATGGGATGAGGGTTGTCTCACCTCTGATGATCAGGTCGTCATAAGCGAATGTGCCGGCGTTCTTCAGTACGCTCAGACATGTTTTGAAGGATTAAAGGCATATACCACGGAGGACGGTCATATCGTGTGCTTCCGTCCCGACTTAAATGCAGATCGTATGATCGACAGCTGCAAGCGACTTGAAATGCCTGTATTTCCCAAGGAAAGATTTATCAAGGCGGTCGAGGATGTGGTTGCAGCCAATGAAGCATTTGTTCCCCCTTACGGATCCGGTGCTACATTATATATAAGACCTTATATGTTCGGAAGTTCTCCCGTTATCGGAGTTAAGCCCGCTGCAGAATATCAGTTCAGAATGTTCTGTACACCCGTAGGCCCTTACTTCAAGGGCGGCGTAAAGCCTTTAACGATCAGAGTTTCGGACTTCGACCGTGCGGCTCCTCACGGAACCGGTCACATCAAGGCAGGTCTTAACTACGCAATGAGCCTTTATGCTATTCAGGACGCTCACGAAAAAGGATTTGACGAGAACATGTATCTTGATGCCGCAACACGCACCAAGGTTGAAGAAACAGGCGGAGCAAACTTCCTGTTCGTAACAAAGGACGGCACTGTTGTAACTCCCAAGTCAGACAGTATCCTTCCTTCCATCACAAGAAGATCCCTCATGTATGTTGCAAAAGAGATCTTAGGTCTTAAGACCGAGGAACGTCCCGTATACTTCGACGAAGTTAAGGACATGGCTGAATGCGGTCTTTGCGGTACCGCAGCAGTTATCTCACCTGTCGGAAAGATCGTTGATCACGGCAAAGAGATCTGCATGCCCGCAGGTATGACAGACATGGGACCTGTTACCAAGAAACTCTACGATACACTTACCGGTATTCAGATGGGTCGCCTTGAAGCTCCCGAAGGCTGGATCAAAGTTATCAAATAACCAAGTAACCGAAAGGACCTCTGTTGAGGTCCTTTTTTGTTGCAATTAATCATCCGTAAATAGAGATATGTTTTAATAGGCTGACTGATATCGGTCTATTAAAAGGAGATCTTTATGAGATACAAAAAGGGAAATTTGTTTTTGATATGCCTGATTGCGAGTGTTCTTCTTACCGCATGCGGAGGTAGCGCAAAATCGACGGAAAAAACTGCGACGTCTGCTTCAAAAGAAGACAAGACCGTATCTTCCGTCTCCGTTGACACCAACAATTCGGATCTTTTGGGAGTCATGAGCGAAATAAAAAAGGAAGAAGGTCTTGAAGGGGAGTTTATCGTCGAGCCGGCAGCTTCGGATGAAAACATCATTGTATCTGAAGAAGAAGCCGATAAAGTCACTTTTGCCATTACCTTCAACGTTGACAAAAACTTAGACAGTCGTCTGGATTATTCTTATACGGTAAATGAGGATGGTTCACTTTCTTTCGTATTTACAAATGCCTCGGTGGAACTGACTTTGCCCGCAAAATGGAGTGGAAAAGTCAATGTTTACGGCAAAGGCATGTGGATTGCATTCGGGCACAAAGAAACCTATGACGCTTATGTCAAAGATTACGGTTTTGAGGGCGGAATGCTGTTTTCTTTCAATGTTTCGGATGAGGAGCCTTATTACGGAAGCGCAAAGAAATTTGCTTCGGGCGATCCAACCTATGATTACTACCTTATTACCCCCTCGGACGATCAAAGCTACTTCGAGGATGATAAACTGGTAACCGAATACTTCGATATGTATAACGATGTGAGCAGTGTTCTTTCTACCGCAAAGTCTCTTGACGGAGCAAAGAAAACCGATGTAACCACACCAAAAGACGATAAGAAGAAAACCACATCAAAGAGCATAAGTGACAAGAACATAACGGTAACAGCGTCCGAGGCGTCAAAAGTTACGTACGAGAATTACAAAGACCCTTCGGGATATTTTACTATGGAGATTCCCAAAGGCTGGAAAGTCGTAACCGGGAATGATGCGATACACTTTTACATTTGCGCATACGACCCG
>CAMPBP010000081.1 GCA_946639085.1 uncultured Lachnospiraceae bacterium | reverse complement strand
CAGACGTTTTCTCTTCCTAACTGCGTTCTCTCAACCATGAAGCTTATGATGTTCGTAACGGTAAAGGGAAGCAAGAGCTGGGTGCCGATTGAAAGGACATCGGTGCCCGTTCCAAGTGAGAGCACGATGGAAGACACAAGTATCACCGCAAACTGAACGATGCCTATAGTGATCATTCTTGCAAAGAAGGCGCCTCTTTTTGAAAGCAATGTTGCTGTCTCAAGTTCACTCATGTCGTGCATCTTCGATCTCATGGCCTCAAACACTCCGATTCCCGCAAAGAACGGCATGATTTCTGCCATTATCTCTAGGGTAAAGGGAAGGGCACTTACCGAGTTGAGCATCGGTGTTATGAGTAAGAATGCCGATATTATCCATACGTAAACTCTTATGTAGGGAGCTTGAACGGCAATAATCTTAAATACATTAACTTTTTCCGATACGTTTTCTTTCTGCATTTTCTTTATGAATGCATCTTTAGCCATGTAATCCGGACTTCCGGCATATTGTTTTAAAGCATTTTTAAGATCTTTATCTTTCATCGCTCCCCCTTTCCAAGAGTTCTTTAAGTGTACTCTTTGCTTTGTTAAGTCTTCTTGTGACCGCAAATCGCGACATGCCGTACATCTTCGCTATCTCGCCGATGGGTTCGTCGTTTACAAGTCTTAGTATCACAAGTTCCCGATCGTCTTCGCTAAGCTTATCAAGCGCTTCCTTAACAGCCGTTCGCTCCACCAGCTCATCCTCAAATTCCGTCGTGACCGCCAGCGCTTCCTCATCCTCCGTCGATACCGGCTTTATGCGCCTGTACTCGTCTATACAAAGGTTCCTTGCTATGGTATAAAGAAACCGCTCCGGCTCCTCACACTCAGACTTTAAGAATTTATAAAAGGTTTCCTGTGTCAGATCTTCGGCGAGGGCTTTGTTATTAACTTTGTAAAAGATATACCTGTATATCTTGTCGTAATAAACTTCTATATCCATGGATTTCCTCGTTCATAATGTTAGACGATTCAAGTATACAAAATGTGCGCGGATTTGAAAATTTTTTCAAAAAAATACTGCGCCGTTTAACGACGCAGTGTTTCGATCTCTTTTAATTCATCAATACTGAAATAATAGTGGCTCTCGCAGAAGCTGCAGTTAACTTCGATCTCTTTTCCTTCGTCGATGAGTTCCTGCATTTCTTTGTGCCCAAGTGAATAAAGACCTTTGGCGAAACGCTCCTTTGAGCAGTTGCAATAAAACTTCGTTTCATGCTTTCCGGTAAACTCGGGATTGAGACCCTCAAGTATCAATTCCAGAATCTCTTCGGGAGTTTTCCCCGATTCAAGAAGAGCGGTCACCGAAGTGATGTTTGTCATGTTCTTCTCAAGGGTATCTATTACTTCATCGGGACAGTCGGGCATAAGCTGTACTATGAATCCCCCCGCCGCTTTTACGGTGTTTTCTTTGCTCATAAGAACACCTAAGCCTACGGTGGAAGGAGTCTGCTCCGATTCCATGAAATACTGAGTTAAGTCTTCGGCGATCTCGGAAGTTACCAGCATCGTCTGTCCCACATAAGGCTCTTTAAGTCCCAGGTCTTTGATGACCGTCAAAAACCCCGGTCCCAAGGCTCCGCCCACATCTAACTTTCCCAGCTTGTTGGGAGGAAGCATTACATCTTTGTTTATGGCATATCCCTTAACGTTTCCGTGTGAATCGGCCGTTACGGTAAGACCTTTTGCTTCACCGCCGCATTCGATCTTAAGGGTAAGTATATCCGCATCGCCTTTTTGCATAAGTCCCATCATCGAGCCTGCGGTAAGAAGTCTTCCCAGTGCCGCTGTCATGATAGGGCTTGAATTGTGTCTTTGTCTTGCGTATTCAACGAGGTCCTTTGTCGTAGCCGCAAATGCTCTTACTCTTGCACCCGCAGCGGTGGCAAATACCACATAGTCATTTGTCTTTTCCATCTTCATCTCACTTTTATGCTTTTTTTCCGCATTCTCTTGCTATAACGGTAATACGCTCACTTTCATCGTCTGCGGGCGAACCGGTGTAATCGTCATAAGCCTCTTCGAATATCATTCCGGCTTTTTTGATCGCTTCTTTTATTTCAGAAAGAGTATATCCTCTTTGAATGTGTGTCTCGGTGAATCTTCTGTAAAGCCCCGACTCTTCTTTGGTAAAGAAAGTTATGTCGTATTCGTTTAAAGAAGTTTCGGGATCGAAAGAATTCTCCCAAATGAAGCTTGCGTCTTCTCTCGTTTCGGCGATGGTATCGTCACCGATCACTTCTTCGTATTTGAAGCGTGTATTGAAATCGAATACGAGAACTCCCTCGGGGTCCAGATAATTGTTGCAAAGCTTGAATACATGAACGAGGTCGTCAAAATCCGTGATGTAATTAAGGCTGTCACAGACACTTACTATGGCGCGAACCGTTCCGTACAACTCCATTTCCCGCATATCCTGCAAAAGATACAGTATATCCGTGGAGTCGTCCTTGGCTCTTGCAATGGCGAGCATCGATTCCGAGTTGTCGATGCCGATCATGTCGTAACCTTTTTCTTTTAACCTCACTGTCATCTCCCCCGTACCCGAGCCGAGATCGCACACGAGTCCGTCGATAATGCCGCGAGACTTTAATTTATCGCATATAAAGACACACCATTCATCGTATGGCGTGTCTTCCATGAATTCATCGTATAAAAAGGCAAAGTCAGTATATTTTTCCACGTTCGCCTCCCTGTTTCTTTACAAAAGGAAACTGAGTGCCGACAAAACTCCGGTGCAGATAAGACCTACGATCACACCTGCCAAAAGTACACCGCAAAGTGCGGCGATAACGCTTTTCTTAAAGTCCATATCGAGAATGGATGCGGCCAAAGTGCCGGTCCATGCTCCCGTTCCGGGAAGAGGTATTCCTACAAAAAGAAACAGCGCCCAATAAAGACCTTTTCCGGCTTTCTCTTCAAGTTTCTTTCCACCCTTATGGCCTTTTTCAAGACAGAAAGTAAAGAACTTTCCGATTATCTTCTTATCCTTGCCCCATTCAAGCACCTTTCTTGCAAAGAAGAAAATAAAAGGAACCGGGAGCATGTTGCCGATGATACCTATAATACAACACAAAGGAAGATTAAGGTCGAATCCTTTGTCAATCTGTGTGAGTGCGTAGGGGATTGAGCCTCTTATCTCGATAAGAGGGAGCATTGATATGAAAAATACCCAAAAATATTTCTTAAACATGATTAACCTGCCTTACTTAAGTATTTCTTTTAAAGCATCGATAACGATCTTCATTTCTTCGTCCGTTCCGATGGAGATTCTTATATAATCTTTGACTCTCTCGCCGTTAAAGCTTCTTACGAGAATACTTCTGTCTCTTAAAGCTTTTACGATATCGTCACGCTTCATGTTGCCGTTGTACCTGGCAAAAATGAAGTTCGTGTGACTGTCAGCGAAGGAGAAATTAAGCTTTTTAAGTTCTTCTTTCGTCCACTCTCTTGTCTTGATGACTTTATCTCTGATCTCTTCGAAGTATGCCTTGTCTTCAACCGCAGCAGTACCGAGAACGATTGAAGGTGTGTTCATGGTATATGAGTTGAAAGAATACTTTACGTCCTGAAGATATGAGATCATCTTCTTATTGGAGAATGCATATCCGACTCTTAAGCCCGCAGCGGCTCTTGACTTTGAGTATGTTCTTACGATCAAAAGGTTATCGTACTTATCTATAAGATCGATGACCGAACGACCGCCGAAATCGATATAAGCCTCATCGACTATGACTACCGAATCGTGATTCTTTGCGATTATCTCTTCAACTTCGTTGTAAGGAAGTTCAACTCCCGTGGGAGCATTGGGATTGGCCAATACTATACCGCCGTTTTCAACGAAGTAATCTTCTTTGTTGACAGTAAAATCATCATTTAAAGGAATGCGTTTATAAGGGATCTTAAACAGCTCTGCCCATACATCGTAAAAGGAATATGTAATATCGGGGAAGAGGATAGGCTTGTCGGAATTAAAGAATGTCAGAAAAGCCATGGCCAGCACGTCATCAGAACCCACTCCGACAAAGGTCTCGGAAATATCTCTCGAATAAGCTTTTGCGATGGCACCCGCAAGCATCGACACCGTAGGGTCCGGATACTTTTTGAGCACACCCGCATCAAAGTTCTTTAATGCCTCAAACACCTTCGGTGAAGGGGGATAAGGATTTTCGTTTGTATTTAACTTTATAAGATTTTGTATCTTAGGCTGTTCGCCGGGAGTGTAAGGCACTACCCGTCTGACATTATCTTCCCACATGGTCATTCCCTTTCAAATAGTTATTCAACCGATTAAAAAGTATACTTTATACGCTGCTTTTTTACAAGTCCGCCGAAATATGTGACACTCCGCGCGATTG
This sequence comes from uncultured Lachnospiraceae bacterium, assembly GCA_946639085.1. Taxonomy (GTDB): domain Bacteria; phylum Bacillota; class Clostridia; order Lachnospirales; family Lachnospiraceae; genus UBA1258. The sequence goes on along the minus strand of CAMPBP010000081.1, from coordinate 1,850 downwards.
ACATACACATCAAATAGTGTTAACTTGAAGGTGTGCAAGCGGTTGCGCAAAAAGCATGGGCATAGCGCAAAAGCATGGGCATAGCGCAAAAGCACAGGTATAGCTTTAAAGGAGCGGGTTTAGTGAAAAAGAAAGATTTTGCAAGAAAGATCATAGGGGTGGTTGCGGTTATGAGTATGATCATGTCGACAGCGGGCTGCGGCGAAGCGAAGTATAAGTATGAGGCGCCCACGGGACCGGAGGAAGCGGGCATATTTGTGGAGCCCGTTGAGGGGATAAGTGACGATTTTATAAGAGGCGTCGATATCTCCAGTGTCATAAGCGAGGAACAGTCGGGCGTTGTCTATAAGAATAAAGACGGCGTAGAAGAGGATATTTTCAAGATACTTGCGGATGCGGGTGTCAATTATATAAGAGTGAGGGTCTGGAACAATCCCTACGACGAAAACGGTAACGGTTACGGCGGCGGAAACAATGATACCGCGAAGGCTGTTGAGATAGGAAAGAGAGCAGCGCAGTATAACATGAAGCTGCTGGTGGATTACCATTACAGCGATTTCTGGGCAGATCCCGCAAAGCAGTTTGAGCCTAAGGCCTGGGCGGGAAAGAGTGCCGACGAGAAGGCGGAGCTTGCATATGAGTTTACCCTTGAGAGTCTCAATGCTATACTTGACGGCGGCGCCGATGTAGGCATGGTGCAGCTTGGAAACGAAACGAACAATCATATGTCAGGGGAAGAAAAGTGGGCCGAGATAAGCAAGATCGTTTCGCGAGGAAGAGATGCGGTCATGGAGGCGGGAGAAGCACACAAAAAAGAGATCAAGACAGTGCTTCATTTTACCAATCCCGAGAACTTCGACGGCATAAAGGGGCTTTTAAGAAAGCTTGACAGCTGCGGTGTTCAGTACGATGTGTTTGCCCTTTCCTATTATCCCTATTGGCACGGAACACTTGAGAATCTTTCAAAGGTTATCGAGTACGTACACGAGCATACGGGAAAAGAAGTCATGATAGCTGAGACTTCTTATTGCTATACCCTTGAAGAGGGCGACGGTTTTTCCAACAGCGTAAGCGAAAAAGACTTAAACAAGAATTATGCGGCCAGCGTGCAAAGTCAGGCAAACGCCGTTAGAGACATATTTGATACCCTTGTAAAGACAGGAGACTATACACTGGGAGTATTCTACTGGGAGCCCGCATGGGTGCCGGTAGCAAAAGTGGATTACAACAACGCCGATGCAGAGAGTGTACTTGCGGACAACCGTAAAAAGTGGGAAGAGTTCGGCTCGGGCTGGGCTTCCAGCTACGCCGGTTCTTACGATAAAGACGATGCGGGCAAGTGGTACGGCGGTTCCTCATGGGACAATCAGGCGATGTTTGATTTTGACGGCAAGGCGCTGGATTCCCTTTACGTTTTCAAATATTTAAAATACGGTGCCACAGCTCCTTTAAAGGTTGATTTTGCAAACGATCTTACGGTAACGGTAAACCCCGGAAGCGAGTTTTCAATGCCGGAGACTGCAGATGTCTGCTACAACGACAGATCGAAGAACGGTCAGGCAAAAGTTACGTGGAACAGCGACGAAGTAAGCAGGATTGATACCACAAAGACCGGAGAATATACGGTTAACGGAACGTTTGAGGACGGCACCGCCATCAAGTGCACGGTGAACGTGGCCAACGTCAACTGGGTTAAGAACCCGAGTTTCGAAGAGGAAGACCGCTCCATGTGGGAGTTTGAGCACAGAGGCGACACGGTTTTGGACTATCAGCAGAAAGAAACCGATGCGTACACGGGCGAATGGGCAATGCATTACTGGAGATCGTCGGCGGGTGCTTTCCGCGCAAGC
>CAMPBP010000080.1 GCA_946639085.1 uncultured Lachnospiraceae bacterium | reverse complement strand
TGGTTGATGAATTACCGTTTAAATTTTTGGGAGTATATGATAAAATGGATAACGATAAGCGCGCAAGGCGTATAAAGCGCCTTAAGAAGGAGATTAAGATACTTCTCCTTTTCCTTATCATTTTTCCGTGGATAATAGTTACGGTCATTGCCGTAAAGAATAAAAAACTGTCAAAAGAAAACGCCAGGAAAGAAGAACTGTTAAATCAGTATCTTGAGCAGATGGAAATGCTCTCGACTTCCTACGACACTTTGGAAAAAGAAAAAGAGCCTGAGGTCGTGATGCTTCAAGGCCCCAAGTACAATGTCGAAGAGATGACAAAAGAGGAGATCGAAGCCCTTTCCTTAAGCGACGAAGAACTTTATGACGGTTACAGGAAGGTCTATCTTACTTTTGATGACGGACCCAGCTCCAACACGGAAGCGATTCTTGACATATTAAAAGAGTATGACGTGAAGGCCACATTCTTTGTGATAAGACGTGAAGGACGTGAGTACGAAGAACTTTACAGGCGTATAGTCGACGAAGGACATTCCTTAGGGATGCATTCGTGCACACATGTTTATTCCGAACTTTACAAAGATGAGGATTCATTCATGGAAGATACCAAGAGGATAAGAGATTTTCTCTATCTCGTTACGGGAGTGGAGTCAAACATATACAGATTCCCCGGCGGAAGTTCAAATAAGGTGAGCACCGTGGATATGAGAAAGTTCGCGGGACTGCTTGAGAGCGAAGGGATAGAGTATTTCGACTGGAACGTATCTTCCGGTGATGCAACTTCACCGATTCTTTCAAAGTCGAGGATAGTAAGCAATGCAACGGGAAACCTTGAATACTTTTCGGAAGCAATGATCTTGTTTCACGATACGGCTTCAAAGGTATCCACTGTGGAAGCACTTCCCGAGATCATCGAGCATATTCAGAGCATGGATGATACGGTGATGCTCCCCATAACAAAAGAAACCAATCCGATTCAGCATATATCGGTGGATAAATAACATAAATACAAAGGAGAAACAGGACATGGGCTTTTTTACTGATTTAAAAGAAGACATTTCTCAGGCTGTTAACGAGATGGTACCGGAGGAAACCGAAAATACCGCAAAAGCTGTAGAAGAGGTAACCGAAGGAGCTAAAACACTTACCGAGGAAACGGTAGACAGTCTCGACCTTGATGCTTTACTTGACAATCTTGATAAGGAACAGGAAGAAGAAAAAGTTGAACCCGCTCCCGCTCCCGCACCTGCACCCGCACCCGCTCCCAAGGCAAGCTTTTATGAAGCTCCCAAGAATACGGGTAAGGCTACGGACGAAACCGCAGTTATCACGGGCGGCATGGTTATAAAGGGTGATCTTTCATCCACAGGCTCTTTGGAAGTACTGGGATCCATCACCGGTAACATCACAATCAACGGAAAACTTAACATCGTGGGAACCGTAGAAGGCGATTCAAAGGCTGCCGAGATCTACTGCGAAGGCGCTAAGATCACAGGTGAAGTTAATTCACAGGGTTCTGTTAAGATCGGACAAAGTTCCGTTATCATCGGTAACATTTTCGCTACAAGTGCAGTTATCGCCGGCGCCGTAAAAGGCGACATCGACGTAAAGGGTCCCGTAGTTTTGGATACTACGGCCATTGTAATGGGTAACATCAAATCCAAATCCGTTCAGATCAACAACGGTGCGGTTATCGAAGGTGTTTGCTCACAGTGCTACGCAGACGTATCACCCACCACATTCTTTGACGAATTCAAGAAAAAGAGTAAATAATCATTATAAAGGCGGATCACAATGCGTATATTGCTTAAATTAAGCGGTGAAGCTTTGGCGGGAGAAAAGAAAACGGGTTTTGACGAGCCTACCGTCAGAAAAGTTGCCGCACAGATCAAACAGGTCATCAAAGACAACGAGATCGCCATTGTCATAGGCGGAGGTAACTTCTGGAGAGGTCGTACCTCAGGTGACATGGACAGAGTAAAAGCCGATCAGATCGGCATGCTTGCAACCGTTATGAACTGTATGTTTGTATCGGAAGTGTTCAAGACCGAAGGAATAGATACGGAAGTGTTCACACCCTTCACATGCGGAACGTTCACTTCTTTGTATTCCAAGGAAGAAGCCGTTAAGAGTCTTAAAGCGGGAAAGGTTGTTTTCCTTGCAGGCGGTACGGGACATCCTTATTTCTCGACCGATATGGGAACCGTTTTATTCGCTCTTCAGATTGAAGCGGAGAGTGTTCTTCTTGCCAAATCCATAGACGGCGTATATGACGACGATCCCGCAAAGAATCCTAATGCCAAGAAGTTTTCCGAGATCTCACTTGAAGAGGTGGTAAAGAGAAACTTAAAGGTTGTGGATACGGCGGCAAGTGCACTGGCACTTGAGAACAAACTGCCTTTCATGGTATTTGACCTTAACGAAGAAAACAGTATCGTGAACACACTTGGCGACAAGTTTAACGGTACACGCGTAACAGCGTAAAACAAAGTATTGGGAGGATCTAAAAATTTATGGATGCCAGAGTATCACAATATAACGATAAGATGGTAAAAGCATTCGAATATATGGAGACGGAACTTCAGTCCATTCGTGCCGGACGTGCCAATCCCCATGTACTCGATAAATTGAGAGTGGATTATTACGGAACCCCCACTCCCATTCAGCAGGTGGGTAACATTACCGTTCCCGAACCCAGAATCATTCAGATAGCTCCTTGGGAGAAATCACTCATCAAGGATATCGAGAAGGCAATACTTGCATCCGATGTAGGTATCACACCTTCAAACGACGGTTCCGTTATCAGACTCGTGTTCCCCGAACTTACCGAGGAAAGACGTAAGGATCTCGTTAAAGAGGTCAGAAAGAAAGGCGAAGATTGCAAGATAGCCATCAGAAACATCCGTCGTGACGGCAACGAAGCATTCAAGAAGCTTTCAAAGACCGAAATAAGCGAAGACGAGATCAAGGATCTTGAGGATGAACTTCAGAAGGCTACGGACAAATTCGTAAAGGATATTGACAAGGCCGTTGAAGAAAAGGCACAGGATATCTTAAAAGTATAAGATTAAAGGGCAGGTACCCAATCCTGCCCTTTGTGTGTATCATGGAGAGTTTAAGGATAAATGAATGTACCCAAACACGTTGCGATAATACTTGACGGAAACGGACGCTGGGCAAAAGCTCACGGAATGCCGAGAAATTACGGCCATATCCAGGGCGCGAAAGCCGTTGAGGATATTTGTGAGGACGCATACAACTTAGGTGTTAAATATCTTACGGTGTATGCTTTTTCCACCGAAAACTGGTCACGTCCCAAGGACGAAGTAGACGCGTTAATGAAGCTTCTTCGTAATTACATGAAGAACTGTCTTCAAAGAGCGAGCAAGAACAATATGTGCGTAAGAGTCATCGGCGAGAAATCCCGCCTTGATGACGATATAAGAGAAAGCATAGAAAGGCTTGAAGAAGGTACAAAGAACAATACCGGGCTTTTCTTTACCATAGCGATAAATTACGGTTCCAGAGATGAGATCACAAGAGCCGTAAGAAAGATCGCAGAAAACGTTAAGGAAGGAAAGATCGAGCCTTCGGACATCACCGAAGAGATGATCGCCGACAATCTCGATACGGCGGGACTTCCCGATCCCGACCTTCTGATCCGTACATGCAGCGAAAAAAGGATATCGAATTTTTTACTTTGGCAGATATCCTACTCCGAAATATATGTTACCGATATCGCATGGCCGGACTTTGATAAGAAGGCACTTGAAAAGGCGATAGAAGAGTACGGCAAACGTAACAGGAAATTCGGAAATATCAAAGAGGAATAGACATACCATGTTTTTTAAAAGACTTTTAAGCGGCATTATGCTGGTGGCCGTTTCCTTTGTATTTATATATCTTGGCGGTAAATATCTTGCGGGACTTCTTACCTTCATTTCCTGTGTTGCCTATTTCGAGATGGGAAGAGCTCTTAAGCTTTTTGAAGGAAAGAAACAAAACGTACTGATGATATTCGGATACGTTGCGATAGCTTTGTACTATACCACCATCGCTTTATCCGATAACGTATATCTTCCGATTATGTGCGTGATCCTTACAATCATCGGATTTTTGTTCATTTACGTTTTCTCGTATCCAAAATACGATTTTGAGACGATCTCCGCGGCCATATTTTCGTTTCTTTATGCCCCGATAATGTTATCGTTTCTTTACCATACAAGAGAACTGGAATACGGCAAATACATCGTCTGGATCATATACATAAGCGCGTGGGGAAGCGATACCCTCGCTTACTGTGTCGGCATGTTAACGGGTAAAACCATCGGAAATCACAAGATGACTCCTAAGTTAAGCCCCAAGAAGTCTATAGAGGGCGCCATCGGCGGAGTGCTGGGTGCCGCACTTTTGGCATGGCTTTACGCACACTTCGTACTTGTGAGATTTCTTCCCGCAGACTTTACGAACGTTGAAATAAAGCTTGCCGCAGTGGGCGCAGTGGGCGGTTTTGTTGCCATGCTGGGCGATCTTGCGGCATCAGCCATAAAAAGAAACAAAGACATTAAAGATTACGGACATCTCATCCCCGGACACGGCGGTATCATGGACAGATTCGACAGCATGATAATAACCGCGCCGCTGACTTTCTTTTTGGCGGCTTTGATGTTGGGATTACTGTAACGGAGTTATATGGACAAGAAACTTGTAATACTCGGTTCCACAGGATCCATCGGAACCCAGACACTTGAAATAGTAAAGAACAACGAAGGTTTAAGCGTAAGCGCACTTGCGGCCTGTTCAAACGTAACACTCATGGAAGAGCAGGCAAGGGAGTTTAAGCCTTCTTTGTGTGTAATGTACGAAGAAAAAGCTGCGGCGGAATTAAAGGAACGCTTAAAGGATACGGACATTAAAGTACTTTCGGGTATGGAGGGTCTGTCCGAAGCGGTTTCTTTAAAAGAAGCCGATATTGTCGTTACCGCGCTTGTGGGAATGATAGGCATAAAGCCCACCATTGATGCCATAAATGCGGGAAAGACCATAGCCCTTGCAAATAAAGAGACCCTCGTCTGCGCGGGTCATATCATCATGAAGCTCGCAAAAGAAAAAGGTGTCTCCATACTTCCCGTTGATTCGGAGCACAGCGCCATATTCCAGTCACTTAACGGAGAGAGAAGAGAGCGTCTTGATAAGATACTTCTTACCGCTTCCGGCGGTCCTTTCAGAGGAAAGTCATACGAAGAGTTAAAGAGTATGAGCGTAGAGCAGGCACTTAAGCATCCCAACTGGAGTATGGGCAAAAAAGTGACCATCGATTCTGCTTCACTTGTAAACAAAGGACTTGAAGTCATAGAAGCAAAATGGCTCTTTGATGTTTCACCTTCGGATATAACGGTTCTCATTCATCCCGAGAGCATCGTACATTCCATGGTTCAGTATACGGACGGAGCGGTCATCGCCCAGATGGGTATACCGGACATGAAACTTCCGATCCAGTATGCACTTTTCTATCCCGACAGAAGACCCATGAAGGACAACAGGGTAGATTTCTTTAAACTTGAAAAGCTCACATTCTATAAGCCCGACACAGAGACATTCAAAGGGCTTAAGTTTGCGTACGAAGCAATAGACAAAGGCGGAAATGCACCTACGGTGTTTAACGCAGCAAATGAGTTTGCCGTAAAGAGATTTCTTGATAAGAAGATAGGCTTTACGGGTATTTACGATATCATAGAAGCCGCATTAAACGATGTGAGCTTCATTAAAGAACCTTCTTTTGAAGAGATTCTTTTAACGCAAAAGGAATGCGATGAATTCCTTGAAAAACGATTTTAATGTAAGGGTACATAAATGATAGGAACACTGATCTGGTTTATCATCATATTGTCCGTTATCGTCATTTCGCATGAGTTCGGACATTTCATAATAGCAAGAGCCAACGGTATCCGCGTCAATGAGTTCGATGTGGGAATGGGGCCGACGATCTTTAAGTTCAAAAAGGGAGAGACGGTATTTGCCTTAAAGGCATTGCCCCTTGGGGGAGCATGTATATTCGAAGGCCTTGAAGATCTGGCAGATCCCAAGGTTGCCATTGAAGCCATAGGGGATGAACAGGAAGGCATCAAAAGAGGCGACGAGAGATCCTTCAGAAATGCCAATGTATGGGCACGTATATCCACCGTTCTCGCAGGACCTGTATTTAACTTTATTCTTGCGATGATCTTTGCCATGATAATCGTGTCGAGAGCGGGTACGGATCTGCCTACGGTGCAGGGACTTACCCCGGGACGTCCGGCAGAGGCAGCGGGGCTGAGCGTAGGAGATACTATCGTAAGCATCAACGGCGAAAAGATCCACGTTTGGCGTGACATCACTTTGATAAGCATTCTTA
>CAMPBP010000079.1 GCA_946639085.1 uncultured Lachnospiraceae bacterium | reverse complement strand
AGCTTGTGGACCACGCGATCCACGTTGCAAAATATCAGGAAAAACCTCAAAAGCAGGACTTCTGCGACGAAAACGACTACGGCGGAGCGGTACACCGCTGCCTCCACGCCATCATCCACCTTATCGAGGATCACGCCAAAGCCGCAGGTCTTCCCGTTCGTTTCGCAGCCTGCAAAGCCGTTGAAGGCGACAAGCTCATAATCGACAGATTGGGGCTTGACGAAAACGAGCTGGAAACACTTGAACATATAACGCTCCAGATGGAAAAAGAGCGTGGCCTTGACAGAAGTGCTGCCATTGCCGACATGCGTTTTTCATATATCAAAAAAGTTTGCGCTTCCTGCGTTAAAAAGCCCAAAGAGAGCAAAGAACACGCAAGAAGCCGAAAGATTGACAAGGTGCTCACCGGAAAATACACCGCCATTCCGTTATTCATCGCGGTTATGGGACTCGTTTTCTTTTTATCCTTTAACGTGATCGGTGCATTCCTTCAAAACCTTTTGGAGACGGCGATCGACTCCCTTACTTTGGCCGTCGACAAAGGACTTACCGCGGTGGGCGTAAACGAGATACTCCACGGGCTCATCGTTGACGGAATCTTCCAAGGCGTAGGCAGCGTGCTTTCGTTTTTGCCTATCATTGTGGTGATGTTTCTTTTTCTCTCACTGCTTGAAGACAGCGGATATATCGCCCGCGTCGCTTTCGTGATGGACAAGCTTTTAAGAAAGCTTGGTCTCTCGGGACGAAGCATCGTGCCGCTGCTCATCGGATTTGGCTGCACCGTTCCCGCGGTAATGTCCACCCGTACGCTTCCAAGCCAGCGAGACCGTAAAATGACCATACTTTTAACGCCCTTCATGAGCTGTACCGCGAAGCTTCCCATCTACGCATTTTTCGTAAATGCGTTCTTCGCGGAGTACAAGGCCCTCATCATGATCGGCCTTTACGTGGCATCCATCGTGATCGGCATTCTCGTGGCATTCGTTTATAAAAAGACTTTGTTTAAAGGAGAGGCCGTTCCTTTCGTAATGGAACTTCCCAACTACAGGCTCCCCAGCATGAAAAACACGGCGCAGCTTCTTTGGGAAAAGGCCAAGGATTTCCTCCAGCGCGCGTTCTCGGTCATCCTGATCGCAACGATCGTTGTCTGGTTTTTGCAAAGCTTCAACTTTACCTTCAACCTGGTCGATAACTCCCACGACAGCATACTTGCCACGGTTTCGGGACTTATCGCTCCCGTTTTCGCTCCTCTTGGGCTTGGGGACTGGCGTATCGTCACCTCCCTTGTGAGCGGATTTATGGCAAAAGAGAGCGTTGTTTCCGTTATGGAAGTGCTCTTTGGCGCAGAAGGCGGAGTCGAAGCGGCACTCAGCTCCCTTTCAGCTTTCTCGCTTTTGGTGTTCAGTCTTCTTTATACACCCTGCGTTGCAGCCATCGCGGCAATCCGTCGCGAACTCGGCCGTAAGTGGGCGATCTACGTAGTACTCTGGCAATGTGCCGTTGCCTGGATCGCAGCGTTCCTGGTGCACCTTGTGGGCAGCTTGTTTATGTAAGGAGGCGGATTTATGAACATTTTTGATATTTTGTTAACTCTGCTTCTTATCGCCGCCGTATCCTCGGCGGTAATCCACATTGTTAAAGGCCGCGCCGGCGGAGCTTGCTCCTGCGGAGATTGCGGGGAATGTGTGGGGTGCGATAAATCGGTCTGCCGTAAGGCAGAATAAGACCTCCCGGTCGCCCCGGTGTAGTGTCATTTCACTTGTTCTCGCAATTTGGCACTACCCCTTCGGTGTCTTTATTTGGCGGTGTAGTGCCCAAACTTGCTTTTATGGCATTTGGCACTACGGTAAGAAAAAATGAGCCGAAAACTCTCTTTCCATTAAGGGTTTTCGGCTCTGTTGTTTTAGAAATATGAACTTAAGTATTCAATCAATTCATTGGCGATGGGCATAAGCTTTTCAATTGCTTCGGGAGCGCTGGTGTTTATGAACAGTTGCTCATTATCGCCATACCAGAAAGTAAGTGCAAAATCTGTATTGAAGGGATTTTGTTTATCTTCATCTGTTTTCTCATATCCGTAAAGAGCGGATCTGGGATCGTAAGGGCGAAGGTCATATTTGGCTACTATAAGTGAGATGTCATTAAGGAAAGCTTCTTTGTCTTCAATCGGTACTTTATCTATCTTGCCTGAATTCATGCGCTCAAGATAGAACACTCCGTCGTCGTATTCCTCCATGAAAAAGTTGATCACATTATCAGAGGATTTATCCTGCTTAATAAACATCTGCATATGCGTTACGTTTATCGCAAATGTCGGCAGCGCCAACGCATCGTTTCCGTTCTTTGAGAACCAATCCGCAAATGTCAAATACATCTCTTTTGCCCACTCGGCATGGGGATTGTTATTGTGAGTGAAATTAAGTTTTTCACCGGAATCATATACGGCGCTTAGATAACATGTCTGGTATTCCGGAGGAAGTCCGGCCGTAACTTCGTACTCGCCGTTAAGCCCCACAAGCTTATATTTGTCGATAACTCCCTGTACTGCCGTAAGTATCTCGTTGTCCGCAGGCATGCTCGCACCGGTCGTTGACTCCGTAACCGTCACATTTCCTGCCTCATCAGCCTGTATATCAAAGGAATAAAAGCAAGTGTCGTTTCCTACGGACCACTCGCCTCCAAGAAGAAAATGTGCCGAAAATTCAGTGATATTCTTCGACTTTATTTCCTTAGGTGCCGTAGGGTCGTTCTTTCTTGTGGTTCCGCCCGAGATGTGACTTGGCTTCGTAACCGGTTGCACCCCGCGGTCTTGCAATACTTTTACCACAATAATGCACCCCGCCACAGCCAAAACCACAAGTGCCACTATCAATATGATCGTTTTCATAGGCTTTTTTCCTTTTTTATCCATCATGGTCACACCCTGTTATACTACGTCAAATCATATATAAAGAAATATCCTTCTTCTATAATGCGACAAATCATTTTTCAATTCAAGTTAACTCTGCAGCTTTCGGTTGCACAATTATCCAAAGTTATCACCTGCAAAAGATTTCTTTCATGCTTTTTCTGATCTCGCCGATATTTAATGGGCAGGATGCGGATTCAAAAGTGAGAATAAGATTTTTGCCAATAAAGATGCCGTTTTTCCTGTACTCTTCTATCTTGGCCAGATTATGATTAAGATAATCTTCTTCATCCATCATTCCCAGGTGCTCATGATAGATTTCTTCTCTTGTGCTCTTCTTTAAAAGTGTGAAATCAGGAAAGAGTCTTTTCCCATTCTTTAGATTTAATTCGCACTCGTAACGATACGGAATACCCAAATCGTAAAACATATCGGCGAGCAAAACTTCCGACTTTGAGCGAACCATCTCTTCCTTTTTGGTGCCGTATATCTTTTCTTCTTCGCGAAACGCATTTCCGTTATAGCTCACGCTTTGCCATATTTTTGCGTACTCTTCATCGTTTACAACTAACGGAGACACTAGTATTTTTCTTGCTTCAGGAAGAAAAGAATAAACATCCTCCGCCGATACATATGCGCTTTTGCACGCAAGATTGCCTTTCATGTAATTGTTAAGTGTCTTTTCTATATAGTCCAACTCGGCGTTTATCTGTTTTACAAGCTTCTCATAATAATCTTTTTGTGCGAGCTTCTTTGCCTTGGCAATATTTGAAACATGAATATACTCACCATTGGGATTGGCAGAATCGGTAACCTCATAATATCGATATAAGCTCCGTTGGCGAGTTGTCCTAAGCTTCCCTTCCGGCATTCCCGCCATATACTTTTTGATTTCTTTTAAGCATTTTCTCAAATACTCTTTTCTTTCGCTGAGATCCCCCAGAATACAGTTAATAGAACGCATTTTTCCTCCTTTAAATTTGATTGATGTGACATGAGATTTACAGTTGTTTCGCCCCTTTGTAGCCCATCGTAGTATTGAATTCATGAAGTCAAGAATTTAATCCTACGTTTTTCGTTTTTCCCGCCCCTCCGCGATGCTTATCGTAGTATTAAATTCCTGAAAAGCTTGTTTTGATACTACGTTTCTCCATTTTTCGCCTCCGGGTGGACGCTCCCGGTGGCTTATCGTAGTATAGAATTCATGAAATCAGGGTTTTAATCCTACACTTCTCGTTTTTCCCGCCCCTCCGCGATGCTTATCGTAGTATTAAATTCCTGAAAAGCTTGTTTTGATACTACGTTTCTCCATTTTCTTCCTTCCGGGTGGACGCTCCCGGTGGCTTATCGTAGTATTGAATTCATGAAATCAAGGTTTTGACACTACGCCGGCCGATATTTACGGCTTCAAAAAGGGATTTTCGTAGTGCCAAATAAGAGAAAAGCTTGTTTGGGCACTACACCGCTAAATAAAGGTACCGAAGGTGGTAGTGTCAAAATGAGATTTGTGGGGTTTCTAAACTAAAAAAATTAGAAATAAAAAGAAGTGTATTACACGCCGGACAGAAAATGTCTTAAATAGAAAATATCAACAATATAACGAAAAAACAAGAGCGAACTTACGGTTGCTTCTTGGCTTTTTGCCACTTAATGAACGCAGCAGAAATTATTATAACATAGCCGATGAGGCTGTAAACATCGGGGAATTCGCTTAAGAAGATCATTCCGAGGATGGCAGCGAAAATGACCTGAGTGTAGTCAAAGACGGAAATGTCTTTTGCGGGAGCATTCTGGTAGGCTGCGGTTATGTTGAACTGGCCGCCGCTTGCGCAAACGCCTGCTGCGACAAGGCATGCCCATTGAGATGTGGTCATGGGATGCCAATTGAACGCCATGAATGGACCGGTGACAAGACAGGAGAAAAGGGAGAAATAAAATACTATCGTTTTGCCGGGCTGACCGGTCTTCCCCATCTTGTGAACGAAGGCATATGCGGCACCGGCGCCGAAACCTCCGTAAAGTCCCACCAATGCGGGGATGACTGCGATACCGGTTGAAGGTTTAATGATAAAGAGCGAACCGCCAAACGCCATCAAAACGCACAAAATGTCCAATCTTGTGGGAATCTCGCTCATAATAAAAAAGCTTACTATTATCGCAAAGAAGGGAGAAAGCTTGTTTAACATATTGGCATCTGCAATTCCAAGCCTGTCTATAGCCCAGAAATTTGCGATCATACCGCTTGTTCCAAACACGCAACGACAAAGCACCGATATACCGTTACCTTTACGTATCGAAAATCCGACTTTGTTTTTGAATATAGCCGCGGTGGCTATTATGAGTGCAAAAAAGTTCCTGAAAAACGCCTTTTGCATGGTCGGGAGATCACCCGACAATCTTACAAAAAACGTCATTAAGGAAAAAAAGAGTGCCGCGAACAATAAATGTATTATCGCGCGGCGAAGATTTGATCCCTCTTTTGTTGTACTCTTATTTATCTCCATAACTTAAGCTGTCTTCCATTCTTCAAAAATCATTTCCCGGTCTTACCCATAAAAGCCTTTAGCGGATCGATGGACGCTGCACGGCGCTTCAGATCCGAAAGATTATTCAAAAGATAATCTTTTAACTGCGAAGTCTCCTCTTCGCTGAACCCGCTAACCTTCGTAAAAACGCAATCGGGAATGTAACCCTCGGCATAATTTTCACCGCGGGAAAACCTCACATACGCTATTCTTTTGCCTTCTTTTTCCATTACTCCGGAAATATCAAGTTTAACTTCGTCCATAAATCTACTTTATGCCATCCATTTTCTTATAGATATCTCCTCTGGACCCTGCAGCCAAAGTAGTCACTACAACGATAATCTTGTTGATGATTGCAAAAACGACCCGATACTCTCCCAATCTTATCCTGTAGTATTCGCTCCTTTTACCTTTGATACGCTTAATATCAACCTTCTGTGGATTATCTCCTGTCAAAAATTCTTTGATGGAGTCTTCATATTTTTCCCTGATATTCTCATGTTTTACAAAGAATTTTTCTGCTGCTTTTGTATATTCTATTTCGTAACTGAACCCTTTTTTGCTTCCCATGTACCGCCCCCGTTACACTGTAAATCTCTTTTTGGAAACGATCTTAAGATCGTCATCACTCATCTTTTCAAGAGATGAAAGGATCTCTTTGCTTTCCGATGCAGAGGCTTCTTTCACATATGCGCTAAGGCGATAAAAAGGATCGGACTTTAGTGACTCCTCATATTCGTTGATTGCATTTTTGATAAAGTCAGTAACAGACAGATTAAACACATCTGCCACATTCTTCATTTCGATAATGTCATCTTCTTCCATCTTAAAGTTGATAACTTTTGTAGCCATCTCTTCCGCCTCCTTTGCTTCCGTAATTTTAGTATATATCACCTTTACGCGTAAAGCAAGTATTACTTCTGTATCACAATCGCCGACTCGTCGATGTCTTTTATTGAAG
>CAMPBP010000078.1 GCA_946639085.1 uncultured Lachnospiraceae bacterium | reverse complement strand
GGGAATGTATTTAAGAAGCTTTTCTATGTCTCCTCTTATATCCGCTAAGTTAATCTCGCTCATTTGGTTTCCCCCGCTCTTTGATATGTATATATGCATATACAACCGCAAATTACCACGGTAAAACCATTTTATCATACTTCGTGGAAAAGACAAGTCCGTCATGCCCATGTTTTACGATGTTTCAATGGAATTAAAAGCCGCGATATGGTATGATTACTACTGATCAATTCTATCGGATAATGATTGGAGCAAAGCCCATGGATCGAAAGAACATTTTAAACAGCGTATATAACGATTTCTTCGGTGAAAAGACCGTTAAAGAGATCATGAGCGGCAGTGAAGACCTTCTAAAGCAAGGCGACCTTTTGACCAAGGAGATAGAACACCTCGAAGCGGCCGAAAGAGATCTTAAGAATACCGCTGCGGCTTTAAACGCGGAGACATTCGGCAATATCGGAAATACCGATGTGCCCGACGCGGCTTCTTTGGCCCCTGATGCCTCGGGCGAAACTGAAGTTAAAGAGGAAGTAAAGGCCGAAGAAAAAACCGAAGAAAAGCCCGAAAAAGATCCTATGGAGGAACTTAACGAACTCGTGGGACTCGATAAATTAAAGAAAGATGTCGAAGAGCTCACCAATCTAATGAAGTTAAACAAGCTGCGTAAAGAACGCGGCATGAAGAGCGTTGACATTTCAAAGCATCTTGTTTTCTCGGGCAATCCCGGTACGGGCAAAACAACCGTTGCCAGAATACTCGCCAAGCTTTACAAGCAAGAAGGCATACTTTCAAAAGGACAGCTCGTTGAAGTCGACCGCTCGGGACTTGTAGCCGGATACGTCGGCCAGACTGCGATCAAAACACAGGAAAAGATTCAGGAAGCCCTGGGAGGCATACTCTTTATAGACGAGGCTTACTCGTTGGTAAAAGAAGGTCAGGATTACGGTCAGGAAGCGATAGATACGATCTTAAAGGCCATGGAGGACAACCGCGAAGATTTCGTGGTGATAGTCGCAGGTTATCCCGATCTTATGCAGACCTTTATAAACTCCAACCCCGGTCTTCGCTCCAGATTCAACAAATACTTTTTCTTTGAGGATTACAGCCCCGAAGAACTTAAAAAGATCTTTGATATTTATCTTAGGAAGAACGAATACACGCTTTCGGATGAGGCCCGTCAGATCGTGGACAAGCATATCGAGGAAATGGTAGCAAACAAAGACTCAAACTTTGCAAACGCAAGAGAAGTCAGAAACTACTTTGAAAAGATCATCAACAGACAGGCTTCGAGAGTCGTTACGTTAAAAGACGCCACAAACGACGAGATCGGGCTTATCACTCCCGACGATCTGAAATTCGGCGATGAAGTGTTCCGCTGGGCATTCATCGGCACGGGTACACTCGCAAACTTCGTGGGAGATGAGCTTGCAAAGAGCGAAAAGCACGACATTACGGCAGTTTACTCTCACACTCCCGAAAAGTGCAAAGCATTTGCGGACAAATATCAGGCAAAGGCTTACAGTAGCGCCAAAGAAGCCATCGAAGCTCCTGATGTTGACGGCGTATACATAGTGACTCCTCACACTTCGCACTACGAATACGCCAAGCTCGCTTTGGAACTTAAAAAGCCCGTTTTGCTTGAAAAGCCCTTTACCGTAAAAGCCTCTGAAACCAAAGAACTCTTTGAACTTGCCAAAGAAAAAGATACGTACATTGCGGAAGCTATGTGGACATGGTTTGCGGATGTTGCGAATTATGTGAAATTCTGGTATGACTGCGGACTCTTCGGAAAGATCACAAAAGTTCACGTAGATTACCGTTGTGACGGAAGAAACTACGCCGCAAGAGTTACCGATCCAAACAAAGCCGGCGGAGCCATACTTGATATAGGCGTTTACGCACTCACCTATCTGTACAGAATATTCGGTAAGCCCGAGAGCATGATCTGCGAAGGAAGGCTTGCCAACGGAATAGACGAAGGCGAAGAGATCACGCTTACGTTCAAAAACGACATTAAGGCAACCTGCTCGATATGCTGCGTCGATCCCGAATTCAAAGAGCAGGTGATAATAGAAGGTACGAATGCATCGGTTGTCGTTCCCGTTTTCCACTACGCAAACGAAGTCACTCTTAAGAGAGTCGGAGAAGACGATATAACCGTCAAAGGTGACGGTTCATACTTAAACGAATTTACGCGCGTAGCCGGTGAGATAAAGAAAGGACTTAAGACAAGCGAATATGTTCCTCCCAAAGCTACCATAGAAGTCATGGAGCTGATAGATGAATGCAGAAAGCAGATGAACCTCGTTTATCCTTTCGAAAAATAAACAATTCCAAAAAAGCTCGAAGTGATCATCACTTCGAGCTTTTTATTATTTCGTTTTAACTTCTCCGACGGATCCTCTTTCAATGAACTGAGGACGTAACATCGTCTTACTTATGGATACATTGTTTATAAGAGAGTTAAGTGTGAAGTATGCGCACTTTCCCAGTTCCAGTCTGTCCTGTCTTATGGTTGAAAGACCGGGCTTTAATTCGGAAGCGATGGGAAGGTCATCGAAACCTACAACGCTTATATCTCTCGGGATCTTAAGTTTAAGGTGTGAACATACATCGTAAACACCGGAAGCTATAAGGTCGTTACCGCAAAGGATCGCGGTGGCTCCCGCTTCCAGCATTGCCGGAACGTGGAACCTTGCACTGTCGGCAACATAATAACCGTATGCGGTAAGATCGTGGTCAAGTTTAAGACCGACATTTCTTATACCAGCCTCGTAGGCCGCCTGTCTTTGATCCGATACCCATGAATTGGGTGATCCGTTTAAGAACGCTATTCTTCTGTGCCCGAGATCGTAAAGTTTCTTTATCGCACGTTCAATGCCTTCGTCGGAATCGGTTCCCACATAGCCTACGTTCTGATTAAGAGGAACATAGTTATCAAGCAAAGCCGTAGGGATATCCGTCTTGGCGATCTGGCTCATCCAATTGTCTTTTAAAGCAAAGCCCATTGCAAATGCACCGGAATAGCCGTGCATGAGCATGTATGTGTCATATTTTTCGTGAGTTTGAAGCTTAGGCCCTACACTCACTACATTGACGGCCCAATTGTCTCTGTAGGCCATCTGTCTGAATCCGAGAATGAGATCGTAACCGAAGTCTTCGGGACGTTCATAATCCATGTTCTCAACGAACACCACGAGCTTCTTATGCTCTTCTTTTCTCATCTTCTTGGTGCGATACCCCATTTCAACGGCAGTATCAAGCACCTGTCTTCTCAACTCTTCACTTATGTCAGGCGCACCGTTAAGACCTTTTGAAACGGTACTTACGGCTACCCCCAACCTCTCTGCAATGTCTTTGATCGTTGCCATGTCTTCTTACTCCATACCCCCGTCGCCTGTAAGGCCACTATATTGTATACCGCCATACCCGCAACATAACATTTTAATTCGCTACAATAATAAAGTATATACAAGTTTACATGGCTTTTCAATATTTTTTCGTAAAGTTTAGTTTGCGCGGAGCGCTATGTGCATTATATGTACATAGTAAGAGAGCCCATCCATAGGATGAGCTCTCTTAGTAAAAGGGGAATTTTATTTGGAATGCAATAAGTAACTTTTACTTACAAGTAGATAATATCATATTACTTCCAAAAATATAGCACTATTTTGAGAAAAAATAATATTATTTTGAGGTAAAACGTTTTTTCTAAACTCTTTTACCCTATCCGGGTTCTTAAAAACTATTGAAAACAGTGGTTTTTTTATTTTCCCTCAATAAATTTCCTGTGCTCGATAATTTCTTCGGGAACCGGAACACCCGATGCGTTGAGTTTCTGGATTACGTTATCGAGATGATGAAGCTTCTGAGCAAGCTTAACATCATAATGTTCGAACATCTCTTTAAACAACGGGTTTGCAGCCATCTTCTGTCTTAATTCATATGAGAACGGACAGTAAACACACATGATCCCTCGCGCGATCTTGTTAAGTCTGGGTGAACCCGAACCTTCGTAAATAACCCAGGTAATATAGTCTCTTACGAACATTTCCTTGAAAGAGTTCTTTGCTTTTACAAGGCTTGTCTTGATCTTCTCTTTTGCTTCCTGGGAAAGATCGTTGTTCTTTCTGTAGAACTGTACATAATCAAAGTATTCGCTGGTAAGCGACTTGTCTGTTACATCGTTCCAGCGTGCACCCTGAATCCTCTTGCAAAGTTCCCATCTGAACTCTCCGATAAGTCTTGTAAACGACGTAATGAGTTCTTCCTGATGGAATATGGAAATAACAAATCTTGCGGGGGTTGTACGCTTTCTGCCTTCGATTTCCTGCCACATAACGGCTCTCGTACCGATGTTGGGCATAAGAATGATATCGGGCATGACTTCCACCGCTACCGTCTCCTTGGGAATGCCGGCGGCTTCGTTGGTATAAAGGGTCTCTCTGTAGAACGCACCGTAATCCACGCTTTTTATCTTGTTTATCGTCTCCGCTATGGAATCGGGTGTAACAAGGCACGAAGGAAGCGGTTTGATAATATTGTGCTCGCTGAATACGGGGCAGAATATGGAAAGACGACCAAAGGTAACTTTGTTGACCATGGGGAACATGTTCTCTAATTCGAAGTTTAGTCTTTCGTCCGGATCTTTGGCCATTCTTACTTCATCGTCCGCACTTATCTTACCCTGAACCTTGAGTTCATGGAGCTTTGAAAGATAATCCATGTCGAACTCGTTACGGCTGGGATCTTTATCCAGATTGTATATGCTCTTTAACCACTCATAAGCGGTATAGATACCGTGTTCTTTGTCCCCGTTAAAGGAACTTGCAAGATTGTAGATGTAGTTCGCATTTTCGGCACCTGCCAGTTCTTCGTCAACGTAACCGAAATTAAGAAACATCTTAATGATCGTCGGCGGCTTGTACTCCTGAAGACTCATTCTGAATACATCCGCATAGATCTCGTAAAACGCTTTTGAAAGAGCAAGTCTTAAAGATCTTGCATCGTCTTCTGTCGAGGTCTTGTCCGAAAGTTTTTTGTATTTCGAAATAAGAAGTCTGAAGTTGTTGGCCTTCTCGTCATCGATACCGCCGTATTCCAAAATAACGTCAAGAGAATTGGAAAGTTCCTTTGCAGCCTTGGGATCCACCGCCTCATCCCGGGATTCCTCCGGTGCTCCCACAAGCGTCTGAAGTTTTGTCCTGTAAGCGGATACACGCTCGTAAACCGTATCGGTGCTGAGAACGGGATGTGCCTTTATTATTTCCACCATCTGATCGATAAGTTTTTTAAGCACATCCGCAGCGGGAGACGAAGGCTTTAATCTGTAAAGAAGACCTGTATAAAGGTCGAACATGTCTATCCCGTTTTCCTGCATGAAAATGCTCATCTTCTCGCCGTAATAATCGTTCATGGCTTCGATTACAGAGAAGGTGGAATGTATATCGATACTCGTCTTATTAAGGAAGCCCGTTATGTATGCGGGGAAATCATAAAGACAGCTCTTAAGATCGGGAGAAAATTCTCTGAAGGACGCATAATAGCCGAGCATCCACTCATCTATATCCTCCTCCAATGTAAGCTCCGAAAATGAATCGAACTGAGGAAGCGAACGCGCGATGATGTTGTTCTTCGCGCAAAGACTCATATATTTTTCATAGAATTCAAGACTTTGGGAATATATCTTTGAACAGTTGTCTTTTGCTCTTGCGTACTGCGTTAAGATGAGCAATACCTGATTGACCATTGAATTGTACATCATTCCAGCGATCTCTTTGTTGGACCGAAGCAGCTCTTTTAACTGAGCTGTGGACTTACAGGGGAAAGAAACCAGTGTCACCGGTGTATCAACTACATATGTAAAGAAATTGGAATCGAAAGCAACATCACAAAGACCGATGACATCTCCTTTTTTAAGAAGAAGCTCTCCGCCCGAAAATTTTGCTTTAACCGTTCCCTTAGTAATAATATGCAATGAAGTGAACAGCTGTCCTTCATTTGCAATAATAAACCCCGATTCCAGCTCTTTAGCAGCCATGTAACCCTCCGATGTAAGAAAAAAACTCACAAACCCCAAGGCCTGTATTATTATTATACATTATTCAGAAAAATGTTCAAGAAGAGGCTTTTTTTGCTTGTCAACCAAAAACTACTATGCTATAATCCTTTTTGTTGCGATTCCTAGGGGCATATCGACAAGCGAAGTGACAATTGCTTTGTGAACTACCAAAGCAATTGCGGAACACCTTCGGCGCAGAAGAATTTACTCTACGTCAAGCGAAGTGACAATTGCTTTGTGAACTACCAAAGCAATTGCGGAACACCTTCGGCGCAGAAGAATTTACTCTACGTCAAGCGAAGTGACAATTGCTTTGTGAACTACCAAAGCAATTGCGGAACACCTTCG
>CAMPBP010000077.1 GCA_946639085.1 uncultured Lachnospiraceae bacterium | reverse complement strand
AATCGTATCCCATGGGATGAAGTACATTGTATCCCTGCATTCTCTTCATACGGGAAACTATATCTGTTGCCGTGTAGCCTTCGGGATGTCCTGCATGAAGGCCTACGCCCGAAGGATAAGGGAACATGTCAAGCGCATAAAACTTGGGCTTTGAAAAGTCCCATACATCCGTTTTGAACGTTTCATGATCGGCCCAGTATTTTTGCCATTTGGGCTCTATCTCTTTGGGGTTGTATACCCTTTCTCCGTTTTTCATATCTATATCTCCTAAAAATATATTTCTTATAATAAACTCTGAATCACAATGTTATACGAAAACGCGCCGTTTTGCAAACATAATCATCGATCGAGGTAAAAAGACCGGTATATCGGCTTATCTTCCATCGAAGATATGAATACACACCAATCGATGACTTCTTTGGTCAACGGGTCGTATATTACGAAATTAAGACCGTTTTCATTTTCCGCCAGATCTCTTCCGGCTACCTTTATTTCCGCATTGAAACCTTCTTCGCTTTCCGCTCCCGCGAAATAGCCTATGCTTTCAAGTTCAAATCCGGTGCCGTCTTTTAACGTCGATGAAAGATCGATCTTCTCGGTATTTAATATTGTATAAGATGCTCTGCCGTCCGAACGGCATAGGTGATCGTCTTTGTTCAGGAAGTATTTCTCGGGACCGCTTACTCCCACGAAGCTTCTTCCCCAGCAATCACTCAGGTCTAAGCCTGTGAAACCGCCCATCAGGGCCTCTTTGTCCGAATCGGTCAATCCGTCAAAGGCTTCCTCTTTTGCGCTGACAAACACTATGTATTCGTTGTTTAATACCGTATCCACATAAGTCTCGTAATCTTCGATCATCGAAACTTCACGGTTTAGCATCACCTTGTTGTGATACGAAAGCTTTTTGTCAAAATATGCATTGCTGCCCGAAGAAACAACTCCGAGATCCGTCAGATCTTTCGCCAGGGCCTTGGTTAGTTTCACCGCACCGAAAGCGTTCATATGGTGTACATCTCTCATCTCTTTTTCGGGAACGATGTTAAGAGCATTAAGTCTCGATGCTTCGTTGTAATCCAAGAATATAAGGCCGTTCTCATCTGCTATCTGCCCCGTTGCGGCGGCGGTTCCCGACTCGATGGTCATATCGGGAAGCAATACGAGGATAAGCTCTATGTTGTTCTCGTTTGCAAGTTTGATTATCTTATCAAGCTGAGCACGATACTTATAATCGGGTTCAATGGGTTCGTCATAAAGATCGTATCCTTTAAACTCTTTTCCTTCGCAGGTCTTAAAGGAATAAGCGTATCCAAGATTGACACTTCTTAAAGCGTCTTTGGAAAAATCCGCATCGTTAAGTTCTTCCCAACGTGAATGATATTCAAATATGGGGAAAAGTCTTTCGACTATGTCTATGTCGTCTTTTTCTTTTTTCCATTCTCTGACGGCTTCGATCTTGTCAGAAGAAAGCTTCATATCGTCAAAGGCCATCTTATAATATGTACTCCTCATGGATTCTTCCTTGGGAGTAAGGTTAAGATGGAGTGCGTAAGTATCCAAAACGACTACGCTTGGAGACTGAGTCTTTAACATTTCCTTGAAGAGATGATAGGAAACAAAAAGATCCTGGTTCGACGATGACATGTCAAAGCTCTTAAGACCGGTTTCCCCATACAAAACTGCAGGATTGATCCCATTGTAGACGTGGCTGTTGCCGAAGAATACAACGTCGAGACTGTTCTTTTCAAGGCCGTAAAATTCCTGCCACATCTCGGTCTCGGGAGTCTCGTCCAGCTTGTAAATGCTCTTATGGCGAAGAATGTTTTGCAGCACGAATAAAACCGTTATGAGCATAGCGGCCAAAAGTATGATCTTTGCTGTTCTGTAGATATACTTTTTCTGCAAAACTTTTCTCCTTTAATATTGAATATAGATAAATGACGATGCATCGAATGCGGTTCCGTAGATACCGAAAACGGCAACGATCGCTACAAGCAAAATGAAAATGAAGCACTTAAACAGATAGTGGGATCTTAGTACAAACTCAAGTGCCTTGAAACCTTTTAAGCATGCGTAATCAAACAACAGCACGAACAAAAGGAATAAAAGCATAAGGTTAAAGCTCTTTTGAGAAAGTCCCAAAGTGTACAGCGTTCCGTCAAAAAGGCGGTTCATATCAAGTTTCATTGCCGCTCTTTTAAATATCGTAAGAGCATAGGTTGAACTGGGTGCTCTGAAGAATACCCAGGTGCAGGACATAAGTATGAAGGTGCCCAGGCGTTTGAACCACTTAAGTCCTTCGGACTCCTTTTCTATCTTTAAAGAAGCGTAGAACTTGTCTTTAAAAGGATTAAGTATATTTCCGCCGATCTGAAGGAGGCCGTTTAACGTACCCCAAAGCAGATAGTTAAGTCCCGCGCCGTGCCAAAGGCCGCTGGTCGCGAAAACGATAAGGGCGTTAACGTATTTCCTCACCGTTCCTTTTCTGCTGCCGCCAAGAGGAATATAGATATAATCTTTTAACCAGTCCATCAAAGAGATGTGCCAGTTTCTCCAAAATCCCGCAACGCTGGTCTGTAAGTAGGGCTGTCTAAAGTTTACGGGAAGATCAAATCCCAGTGACTTTCCCACACCTAAAGCCATGTGGGTACAGCCTGCGAAATCAAGATATATCTCAAGTGAGTAAGCGGCGATGGCAACGATCACGACAGCGCCGTTATAGTCGTTTATGTTGTCGTAAACGCCGTCGACTATGGCTTTTAATCTGTCGGCAACACACATCTTTTCAAAGTATCCGTAGAAAAGAAGGAGCATTCCCGCTTCAAGATCGATAAACCTCTTTTCCCCTTTTTCTCTTAACTGCTTAAGCAGGTTGTTGCTTCGGTCGATGGGTCCTGCCAACATCTCGGGGAAGAAAGAAACAAATGCCGCAAGTACGGGAAGGTTTCTTTCTGCAGAAATATCTTTTTTGTATACGTCCACGAGGTAACCCACCGACTTGAAAGTAAAATAGGAAATGCCGAGGGGTACCACGAGAGAGACGCTGTGAGTGCCAAAGCTTGACACGAAACGTCCCAGCACGCTGTCCATTATATGAAGCGAAAAGTTTAAGTATTTAAAGGCAAGCAACGGAACGAGCGCCAATATAACGATGGCGGCAAAGACCGGTTTTGAGCCTTTCTTTTCAAGTATGCGTGCGGCAAAGTATACGTAAAGTATGTAGATCAGTAAAAATACCGTGATCTTTAAGTCGTAAAGGGCATAAAAAGCAAGAGAAGCCAAGGCCGCAAGGTAGGACCTTAATTTCCCCGGAAGGACAAAATATACAAGCATGACTATGAGAAAGAATCCCAAAAAGCCAAATGTATTGAATGTCATCCTCTTCTCCTTTACTCGGATTGTGATCTGTAATAATTCTCAAGTGCGGGTCTGGCCGCGTCGTAGTATTTCTTTAACTGCATATCAAAATGTTTGCCGAAGCTTTCGGTGATAATCTTGTCTGCCTCTTCAAAGGACATGCTGTCTTTGTAAACACGCTTGCTGACAAGTGCATCGTACACGTCGGCGATGGCCATGATACGCGCTTCGACGGGTATCGCCTCGCCTTTAAGGCCTTCGGGATAGCCCGAACCGTCCCATCTCTCATGATGATAATGAGCGACGTTTTCGGCTATCATGTGGAATTCCTCGTCATCGGAATCCTTCAATATCTCATGAACTATGCGCGCTCCCTCCGGGGCGTGGGCCTTCATCTTTTCAAACTCTTCGGGCTCGAATCTGCCGGGTTTTCGAAGTATCGCATCGTCTACCGCGATCTTTCCCAGGTCGTGCATCGGTGCTGCTTTTATCACTTTATCAAGAAACGAATCCGTTAAGTTGTTGTCTATGTCCTTTTTGATCTCGTCGGCGATAAATCGCACACAGTCGGCCGTTCTTCTGATGTGACCTCCCGTTGAATTGTCGCGGCTTTCAACCATCATCGCCATATCAAGAATGAGTTCGTCGCTCATCTGTCTTATGTGCTCAGTCTTAAGCTCCACTTCTTTTCTAAGATCGTTGTTGTAATTGCTTATGAGCGAAATGTATTCCTGATTCTTGGTGTCGTCGGAGATCAGTATCTGGTAGCCCTGATTTTTCTTGCCGTTATACATGTAGTTAATGTCGGCAAGATAGATCTTTTCGCCCTTTTTTATGTAAAACTTATCTCTTTTTTGATCGAAATCAAATTCTTTTATGTGATCGACAAGGAGCGAAGTCAAAAATGCGTTGTTCTCGATCGGCGAGTCAACCTGTACCGTCGCAAGTTCGGGAATGACATCTATGGCTATATTGTTGCTTCCAAGGTAATTTAACTTAAAGTCCAGAGATATGATACCCGTCTCATTTGCCTGCATAAGGGAATCCACAACCGATTCCGTTATGTCGTACATGCATATCTTGTAGGAGATCATCAGGAAAAGTATCTGGCTTAACACATAAGCAAGAGGAAGCATCTCGATGTTCTTGATGAGTTTCCCGCCCACAAAGTATGCGAGCACCGCAACAAACTGTGTCAAAAACAGCATGAAGATGATCTTGTTGGATGCATCTTTCTTCTTAAAATAGCTGTATACCGTAACGATCAGGCTGGCAAGGAACAATCCCACCACGTATACCAAAAAAGAGGTATGCATGAAACCGTATTCTTTTATGAGTCTTTTTGCACCCTGTTCGTTTACAAAGAATAAGCTCTTGTAAAAGATGGGCAAATATCCTCCGGTAAGCACCGTGATGTAAAAGAGCATCGACACCGCCAGCACCGATACCGAAAGGACCTTCGGATAATGTATGTTGCAAAGATTAAGTATGTTCAAAAAGAGGAAAGGCAAAAGGAAACAACTGCCTATATAAATGATCTTTTGCGCAAGCACCGCAGTGGAGACATTGTCGGAAAGCGCTCCCATTAAGTATCCCGTGATACTTATGGGAATAACCATAAATATCATCGAAAGATATACGCTGAAATGCTTGTGCCAAAGAAGCGAATATATAAGCGAAAGTATTATAGATATTATGAAAAGAGTACCGTAATAATAAACTGCCATCTCTTTATAATCTCCATACCCTGAATCCTAACTAATAATTATATCATACTTTTCCCATGTTTATAACCATTCGTTCCAGAACCGTTCGACTTTTGACGATATGGATGCTATGTCGGTAAACTCGGCGTTGTCCCATTCTCTGGGAAACAGTCTTCTGTAACCGATCTCTTTGAACCTTTCGTCCAAAAGAGCCACAACTCCTATGTCCTCTTCGGTCCTTATTACTCTTCCCGCGGCCTGCAGCACTTTGTTCATGCCCGGAAATCTGTATGCAAAATCGTATCCGTTCTCTCCCCGATCGTCGAAGAAACCTTTGATTATGTCCTGCTCAAGGCAAACCTGAGGGATGCCCGTTCCCACTATGATCGCGCCTATCAAAGAATCGTTTTTAAGATCTATGCCTTCGGCGAAAATGCCGCCCATTACGCAAAATCCTATAAGCGTCTTCTCGTCGCTTGAATCGTTGAAAGCATCAAGGAACTGCTCTCTTTCCTCTTCTCTCATACCGATGCTTTGGCAAAGAACGGTGGAATCGGAAAGATCGACTATATCCGTAAAGGCCTCGTAAACTTTGTTTAAAAAGCCGTAGGATGGAAAGAAAACCATGTAGTTACCGTTTCTTTCCGATACTATACTGTCTATATAGCGTGCGATCTTCAGATACTCGGAATCGCTTCTTCTTGTATATTTGCTGGTTACGTCGTTGGCAATGAGAATACCCCTTTTATCGGGATTGAACACCGACTTTGCGTAAACTTCGTAGTCTTCTTCGGTGCCCGCCAGCAGTTCTTTGTAATACTGCACCGGAAGGAGCGTGGCCGAGAAGAGTATGCTGGAGCATGCCTTTTGCATGCACTCCTCAAGGTTGGCTCTGGGATTGACGCAAAAGAGCCTTAGATAAAAGTCGCCCTTGGAATCGTAGGAGCAGTAAATCTTATAATTGTCGTCGACTCTTTCGTATATGTTCAAAAACTCGGCTATATCGAAATAATGCTCCAAAAGCGCTTCTCGAAGTTCACCGGTTACGGTATGTTTTTCTTTCTCCTTACCTTTCTTTTCTTTGTCCTGCAATACCTTTTCAAGGTGAGCGTAAAGCCGCTCCAAAGAACGCAAAAAGCCGTCGGTGGGAGGATCGAAGAGCACGTTGTCGCAAGCACGTTTCAAAACAAGCATCTGCTTGTTGCAAGTCTCTGCACGCTTTGCGATGCCCGGTACATCGGCAGCCGTAAGGCGCTTTATCTCGAGAAACTTTTCTTTCTCCAGTGATGCCGAATACATGCTCCTTGCTCTGTCCACAAGATTGTGGGCCTCGTCGATAAGGAAAATGTACTTTCCCACCACGCCGTCGGCAAAGAAGCGCTTAAGCCTTGCCT
>CAMPBP010000076.1 GCA_946639085.1 uncultured Lachnospiraceae bacterium | reverse complement strand
CCGTGGCAAGTATTGCATTGAACGTATCATATGCCCCCTGCACAAGTGCTTCATTGTTATCCGTGATCTGACCAAGTCCGTCAGAAAGTTCTCCCATGGCGCTCTGAAGCTTAACGGTTCCGTTATAAAGCTTATCTATTCCGTCGGTAAGTTTTTCGCTTCCGTTACAAAGCTCATCCATACCCTCGTTTAACTTATCGAGAGCCTCCTTTACAGAATCTTCGCCGGTAAATGACGTTACATCGATAGCATTGAAGATGTCGTTGGATACGATCACATACATGCCGTTGTCTTCATAGTCGGTAACATCCGCTTCGATAGTAAAAGCATCCGAAAATGTGTCTTTTAACTTTTCAGAGGTTTCTTTATCCCCATTTTCCATACTGAAATCTTTTAATGAAAGATCGTCTTTAAGTCCCGCGAAGGAAACACCGGCTACGGCATATCTTGCACCGTCATAAACCGACTTACCCTGTGATACGGTTACGTTCTTTGCATGCTCACCGTCAAGGATCGATATACCCGCTACCATGAAAGGAACATATATTTTTGTTTCTTCATTGTTTATTGTCCTCGTTTCGTATTTAAGGGACTTTGCTTCGCACTTAATGATAAGATGCCCGCTCTTACCGCTTAAGTCTTCGGGTTTAACCTGTTTACCGTCCAGTGTGTAGGTAAGCTTTAAGGATACCGGAAGGCCCGCTTCCTTGGCGGAAACTTCTTTTTCTTCTCCCTCCTCAATCCATACGCTGTCCATTACTTTGTTTACGTTACCGCTCTCATCGGCAAATACGTATACGACTTCGTCGCTCATGACATCTTCCTTTTGGGGTGTCGCATTGGCAGGCAAAGTGGCTGTTGTAAGTATAAGCGCTGCCATAAGTGTTAAACCGGTTAATCTTCTTATTGTCTTTTTCATTTTCTTTATGCCTCTTTTCTTTTCATGTTAAGTGTGCTCACACACACGATCCTGTCACATAATCTCAGTAACGACGGAAGTATGAATATAACCATCAATACGCTTATTACCGCGCCTCTTGCCATCAGCATGCACATGGAACTTATGATGTCGATCTGTGAGTAAAGGGCTACACCGAAGGTTGCCGCAAAAAGACCCGCGCCGCTTACCAGGATGGAAGGTATCGATGTTGAAAGCGCCTTTGATATTGCTTCTTTGGCATTCTTTCCCGATGCTCTTTCGCTCTTATACCTTGTGGTCATAAGTATCGCGTAATCCACGGTCGCACCAAGCTGTATCGTACTTATGCATATAGGTGCTATAAACGGTAAGCTCTGGCTCATGTAATGCGGAAGTCCGAGGTTAATGAATATGGCCAGTTCTATAACGCTTATTAAGATAAACGGAAGCGACAAGCTCTTCTCAACAAGCATGATGATCACAAATATCGCTGCTATTGATACCGTGTTTACGACCTTAAAGTCTTTGTCGGTGGTCTCGATCATGTCTTTCATGCAGGGTGCTTCACCGATAAGCATTCCGTTCTTATCGTATTTCTTTACGATGTCAATGATCGAACCTATCTGTGCGTTAACGTTATCGCTGGCAACCGGGTATTCGGAATTGATGAGTATGAGCTTTCTGTTTTCGCTTGTTGTCATCTCTTTTAACGAATCGGGTATTATTTCTTCGGGCACCAGAGAACCTATAAACGCTTCTTCTCCCAATACGTTTGAGACACCGGGAACGTTTTCGATCTCTTTTATCATTTTCCTTACGTTATCCGAAGGGGTTTCTTTATCGATCAATATCATATGAGTGGACGCTACTTCAAAAGTATCGGAAAGCTTTTTGTCCGCTATGGCTGCCTCCATGTTTTCGGGGATGCATTTACCCATATCGTAGTAAACTTCTGCGTTGGTGTTTTTGTATCCCATATATGAAGGAACGATAAGTGCCACGAAAATAATAAGATATATAACAAAATGCTTTCCAATCCTTTCGGCCGGCTTATCCATCTTCGGAATAAGGGACTTATGTCTTGTCTTCTGTAACGGCTTATCAAGAATAAGAATCATTGAAGGAAGTATCGTTACGCATCCGATGACTCCGAACAAAACTCCCTTAGCCATTACGATGCCAAGGTCTTTGCCGAGAGTAAATGACATAAAGCAAAGTGCTATGAATCCGGCTATCGTGGTGATGGAACTTCCGATTACCGATGTAAGCGTATCTTTGATTGCATACTCCATGGCCTCTTTGTTGTCTTCATACTCAAGACGCTTTTCGTTATACGAATTCCAAAGGAATATCGAGTAATCCATGGTGACCGCCAACTGAAGTACCGCTGACAATGCTTTCGTAATGTAGCTTATCTCTCCCATGAACACGTTGGTACCGAGGTTATACATTATCGCCATTCCTATACTTGCGAGGAATACGAAGGGTACCAGGAAACCGTCGAGAAAAAGCACCATGGCAACACATGCCAGCACTACGGCTATGGCAACATATATAGGCTCTTCCTGTTCGCAAAGCGCTTTAAGATCCGTTACAAGTGCGCTCATGCCCGACACGAAAGCACTCTTTCCGGTTATACCTCTTATATCTTTGATGGCCTGCATCGTAACATCGGAGGATGTTGAGGAATCAAAGAATACTGCCAGCATCGTGGCGTCACCTTTGTTAAAAAGATCAAGTACCTTATCGGGGAGCATCTCTTTCGGGATATCGGTGTTAACAAATGAGTCGTACCAAAGTACCGTATCCACATGATCCACCGCTCTTATCTTGTCGGCCAATGCCTTCACGTCTTTATCGCTCATCCCTTCGACGACGATAAATGAAAAAGCTCCTTTTCCGAACTCATCCATCAAGATGTCCTGACCCTTTACGGTCTCGAAATCTTTCGGAAGATAAGTGAGCATATCATAGTTGATCCTCGTTTTGATCATTCCAAGAAAAGCCGGAACTATCAAAGCGATGGATAGGATCAATATGATTACTCTTGACTTGACCACTCCTTTTGCAAATTTCATTTCTTTCACCTTCCTTATGGTTTTTCTTTTCTTTTCATTGATAAGATAATGCACAAAGAAAACGAAATAAACGGACAAAAAATAAGCGGCTGCCCAAAATTTGGGCAAACCGCCTTAAGTGTCTAAAACTACTTTGTATTTCTTTCTATTATGGTCTGGGAGATGCCTTTACAAAGCTCACACGCTCTTATCCAGTATTTTGGCATCTCTTCGTCCATTGATGAGTTCATCCAGTCGATTATCATGCCAAAACATGAGCATTTGATAAGTCTTAACGCAAGCTCTTTTTCTTCCTCGTCCACTTCAACATCTTTAAATGCTGTCTCAAGATATGCTTTTACCACATGTCCCGTAACGTTCATCAGATACATTTCAAAAAGATCTCGGTTTGCGGAGTTGTAAAGGTGAAGCATCGCCGATTTGTTCTCTAAAGCGAATGCCGTAGCAACCTTGAGTCCGTTTTCAAGCGTATCAATGGTGGGATACTTTTCTATGAGTTTTTCGGCCTCTTCGGTCACTATCTCTTCGATGAGCGAAGGAATGTCGGCAAAATGGTAATAAAATGAATTCCTGTTTATGCCGCACGCATCGGAAATATCCTTTACGCTTATCTTATTTATCGATCTTTCGCTAAGTAATTGCAAAAATGTTTCTTTTATTGCTTTCTTTGTAAAATTTGCCATTACGATATCCTAACGTTTATGAATTGAGTAACTGCCAATAGAAGCCCTTCTTTTCAAGAAGCGCATCGTGGCTTCCCTGCTCTATTATATTTCCGTCCTTCATTACAAGTATAAGATCTGCGTTCCTGATGGTTGAAAGTCTGTGGGCAACTATAAAGCTTGTGCGGCCTTTCATGAGGGTTTCAAATGCGTCCGTGATCTTTTGCTCGGTACGGGTATCGATGGAGGATGTAGCCTCGTCGAGTATAAGAATCGGAGGAAGGTTGAGCATAAGTCTTGCGATACAAAGAAGCTGCATCTGTCCTGCCGATAAATTGCCTCCGTCCTGGGAAAGCACCGTGTCATATCCGTTCTCCAGACGACTTATGAAGCTGTGAGCATGGGCTTTCTTTGCGGCTTCAACTATCTCCTCCATGGTTGCCTCGGGATGACCGTAAGCAATGTTCTTTGCCACGGTGTCGGATTTAAGCCATGTCTCCTGCAACACCATTCCGATCTGTTGTCTTAAATCCTTTTTCCTTATACTTCCCGAAGGGATACCGTCATAGAATATCTCGCCTTTGTCGGGTTCAAAGAATCTCATGAGAAGATTTATAAACGTCGTCTTTCCGCAGCCGGTGGGACCGACTATCGCTATATGTGAGCCTTTGTCAACCTTAAATGAGATATCGTATAAAAGTTTCTTTGACTTATCGTAGGAAAACGCAAGGTTCTTAATCTCGATATTGCCTTCCAGTGCAGGAGTTTTAACTTCCTGTAAGCCTTCTTTTATGTCGATGGTGTTTTCTTTATCCAGAAATTCAAAAATACGTCCCGCACATGCAACGGCGTTTTGGAATTCTGTAACTACGCCGGATATCTCGTTAAAAGGCTTTGTATACTGATTTGCGTAGCTTAAAAAGCAGGTAAGGGTACCGATCGTAAGACGTCCGCCTATACCGAGGAGTGCTCCGAATATACCTACGCCCGCATAAACAAGTCCGTTTACAAAACGGGTTACGGGATTTGTGGTAGATGAGTAAAACAGCGCTTTAAGGTTAACTTGGGTGAACTCTTCGTTCATCTCGTTAAACGCTTCCTCTTTTGCCTCTTCCGCCGAGAAAGCCTTGATAAGACGAACAGCGTTTACGGATTCGTTTATAAAGCCTGTCATCTTACCCTGCAAAGAAGCCTGCTTCTTAAAGTGCTTGTATGTCTTCTTAGAAATAAAAGAAGCGGCAAACAAAGAAAGGGGAGTCAGCACAACTACCACAAGAGATATAAATCCGTTTGTCACAAACATGAATATAAGTGTTCCGATTATCGTAAGAACTCCCGTAAACAGCTGTGAAAAACCGAGAAGCAATCCGTCGGAAAGTCTTTCCACGTCCGAAATCGTACGGCTTAAAAGGTCGCCGTGTCCCATGGCGTCAAGGGTGGTAACCGGCACCGTATGCATCTTCTTAAGAAGATCGCGTCTTAAATCGTGAACCGTCGAAAACGTCACCCTGTTGTTAAGTAACGTCATAAGATAGTTTGCGATACCGTTTATAAGTAAAACCACCAAAAACCAAGAAAGGATCGTCTTTAAGCCCGCAAAATCCACATTTCCCTTATCGATCATGCAATCGACTCCGCGACCGGTAAGAATGGGAATGGAAAGTGTCGCAACAACGTTTATCACGGCAAAAATAAGGGATAAGCATATAAGAGGCATCTTCGGCTTTAAAAGTTTTAAAATGCGTCTGTAGATCTCTTTGTTCTTCATACCGCAGATTCCTCCTTTTTGCTTTGTGATGCCACGATCTCTTTGTAAACTTCGCAATTTGAAAGGAGTTCGTCGTGGGTTCCGATGCCGACGGCTTTTCCGTCGTCCAAGACGATTATCATATCCGCATCCTTTATGGAAATAATTCTCTGGGAGATTATGAACACGGTAAGCTTATCCTTTAAGCTTCTTAAGTTGGCTCTGAGCCTTGCATCCGTTGCATAGTCAAGGGCACTGGAAGAATCATCCAGAATTAAAACGCTGTTGTCTTCCCCCAGAGCTCTTGCGATAGTAAGACGCTGACGCTGTCCCCCCGAAAGATTGGCTCCCGCTTCGGTAAGCACGTAGTCCAGTCCGTTTTCTTTGTTCCTTACTATCTCTTCCGCTTCGGAAAGTCTTAAAGCCTCCCAAAGTTTATCATCACTTGCATCCGGCGCGCCAAGCAAAAGATTCTCCCTTACCGTTCCCGAGAAAAGCTGTGCCTTCTGAGGAACATACGAAACACTCTTTCTTACCGATGAAAGCGAATAATTCTTTATCGGATTACCGAAAAGCTTGACTTCGCCCTTTGTGGCATCATAAAAACGCATCAAAAGGTGGGAAAGAGTCGTTTTACCCGAGCCGGTACCGCCGATAATACCCACGGTCTGTCCCCTTGAAACTTTGAATGACAGATTTTCAAGGGATTCTCCCGAAGCGTCGGGATATGAAAATGAAACGTTGTCAAAAGAAAGCACTTCGCTTGAATCTTTACAGTCCAAAGCATTTAACTTCCCGTCGTCGCTTAAAGTCTCTCCCACTTCCAGGGTGGCAGAGATTCTTGAAGCGCTGGCAAGTGCTTTATTGATCGTTACAAAAAGGTTGGTGAGTTTTACGAGCTCAATAAGTATCTGTGACATGTAGTTGATAAGTGCAACCACAAGACCGCTCGTTAACACTCCCTCAAATACGAAGTTGCCGCCCTGCCAAATGACTACCATAAGGGCAAGGTTTACAAGTATGAGTGTGGCGGGATTTAAAACGGCCGAAA